>DMCR01000170.1:0-1207 GCA_003445735.1 Cryomorphaceae bacterium | reverse complement strand
TCTCCTTGTCTATTTGCTCTTTCAAAGCAGCTAGGGCGTCCAAATCTCCCATGGTTGAACGCTCTGTGGATGTACTTGTAGTCACCACTTTGCCTCCACCTTTTTTAGAAGAAGCCGAACGACCTTTCTTCAACTCAATCTCTTTGTATGTACCTACGTGAGATACTACAATACGACGGTTGTCTTTGTTGAACTCGATCACTTTAAATTCAGCCGTTTCGCCTTTCTCAAGCTTACCACCATCTTCCTTCGTGATGTGACGAGCAGGACAGTATGCTTCCAAACCTTCATGGCTAGCAAAGCTAACATCACCACCTTTATCACCAGAGTTAATCATGGTGCCTGTGTGCATAGAACCTACTTCGAACGCTTTGGCGTAATCGTCCCAAGGGTTATTTTCCAATTGCTTGTGACCTAAGCTCAAACGACGGTTTTCAGCGTCGATGTCCAAAACAACTACTTCCAATGTAGCACCAATCGAAGTAAATTCAGATGGGTGCTTCACTTTCCTCGTCCAGCTCAAGTCTGAAATGTGGATCAAACCATCAATTCCTTCTTCAAGCTCAAGGAAGATACCGAAGTTCGTAAAGTTGCGAACGGTTCCTTTGTGTTGTGAACCTTGTGGGTACTTAGTGGTAATATCAGTCCAAGGGTCAGTAGTCATTTGCTTGATACCCAAGCTCATCTTACGCTCTTCACGGTCCAAAGTCAGTACCTGTGCATCCACTTCGTCACCAACTTTCATGAAATCACCAGCGCTGCGCAAGTGTGCAGACCAGCTCATTTCGCTCACGTGAATCAAACCTTCAACACCCGGCAATACCTCAACGAATGCACCGTAATCAGCCAATACAACGACTTTACCTTTAACAGTATCGCCTACAGCCAAGTTTGCATCCAAAGCATCCCATGGGTGCTTCTCTAGTTGCTTAAGACCTAATTGGATACGAGTCTTACCTTCATCAAAGTCAAGAATGACAACGTTGATTTTCTGATCCAACTCAACTATCTCCGATGGGTGATTGATGCGGCTCCAGCTCAAATCAGTGATGTGTACCAAACCATCTACACCGCCCAAATCGATGAATACCCCGTAAGAGGTGATGTTTTTAACCACACCTTCAAGAACTTGACCTTTCTCGAGTTTAGAGATGATTTCTTTTTTCTGCTCTTCAAGATCAGCCTCGATAAGTGCTTTGTGAGAAAC
>DMCR01000024.1:4574-8065 GCA_003445735.1 Cryomorphaceae bacterium | reverse complement strand
ACGGTCGCATCTTGGAGCTTGGACCAGATTTGGTCGTATAAGATTCTGAAGCGGGCTCCTTTGATGTCGATCACGAGTGCTTTCGGACCTAGTGTTGTGATGGCGTATTTGCCCCAGCGGATAATTTTGCCGCTGACAGGGTTAACAGGCAGGGTATCTTCGATTTTCCATTCTTTTGGGGCGTCAAAAGCTTGCTGGGTGTTGAGGTATTTTTCGTTTTTAATACGCTTGTACCGCTCGTCGTTGGATCTAAGGCGTGGCGGATTTGATTTGGTCGACTCGAAGGGATTGAAGTTAGGATTGACTTGGATCTGAGGCGGTTTTGGAAACTGTCCTTGAGGCAAGGGCGGAACTTTAAAGCTTTGTTCTGCATCAAAGTCGATGGCGGGAGCGACATTAAATTGCCCAATGGCGTGGCGAACAGCACTACGGAGAACAGCATAAATGGTACGCTCGTCTTCAAATTTCACCTCTGTTTTGGTGGGATGAATGTTTACATCCAAGCCCTGAGGATCTACTTGCAAGTGCAGGAAATACCCTGGGTGGTGTTCTGCGGTCAATACCTCTTCAAAGGCTTCACGAAGCGCGTTGTGTAAGTAGGGTGATTTGATGAACCTGCCGTTGACGAAGAAGAATTGCTCGCCGCGTTTCTTCTTAGCAAACTCAGGCTTCAAAATAAAACCGCTGACCTTCACTGCTTCTGTTTCTTCCTCTATGGGAACCAGACGTTCATCAAATTTTCGTCCAAATATGCCATTAATACGGCGTCGCAGAGGCTCAGGTTTGAGATGGAATAAGGTTTTACCATCGCTTTTCATGATCCATTCGATCGAGGTGTGAACTATTGCGACGCGGTGAAATTCGTCGACACAATGGCGCAATTCTACACGATCTTTTTTGAGGAACTTCCGACGCGCAGGTACATTATAAAATAAGTTCTTGACCTCCACATAGGTTCCTTGAGCACAAGGGTAGGGGTTCTTCGCTACGATGCTTCCGCCTTCTAACTTGATTTCGAGACCTAGTCCCTTTTCAGCGGTATTGGTGCGCATCAGTGTATGAGATACAGCAGCGATGGACGCCATCGCTTCCCCGCGAAAACCTCTAGTGTGAAGATTAAAGAGATCTTCAGCGTTTTTAATCTTGCTGGTTGCGTGACGCAAGAAACAGCGCTCGGCATCTTCCTTACCCATGCCGCTACCGTCATCAGTCACGGAGATGAGAGTGCGTCCGGAACCTTCTAATTGTAAGGTAATCCTCGTAGCTCCAGAATCAATGCTGTTTTCCAACAATTCCTTGACCACAGAGGCAGGGCGTTGCACCACTTCCCCTGCAGCAATTTGATTGGCCACATGGTCTGATAAAACAGCAATTATTGAACTCATCCTATATAATAAACGGCTACGGCCGTAAGTACTGCGAGGGCGACAAAGCTAATCAGGATGCGTTTTACAAATCCTTCACTGGCGCCGGCGCTACTCTTTCTGCGCAGGTCCCAATTCTCTCGTAATCGATCGCGGTATTTCTCTTTATTTTGAAATGGAATTTCGTCGATATTTTCATTGCGTTCCAAGATACGGAGGCGCTCTTGGCGCTCGTCGTGAAATCTTGGCTGGTGTTGAAAACCGCGCGGTTGGCGTCGTTCAAAGAATCCCATATCTTTCTATATTCTCATTTCAAAGGTAAGAACCCCTTGGCACTTTATCGACCTATGTACACACGCTTTCTCAAAGCCATTATTACGACCTTTTTACTCGCTGTTTTCCCGGGTAAAGTACTTTATGCTCAATCCTTTAATGTCGACTCCGCTTTGAGTACGATGTCTGTGGATGAGAAAATTGGCCAATTGTTTATGGTCGCTGCCTACAGTAATAAAGACGAGGGTCATCAAGCGGAACTAGAAAAACTTATCCGCGATTACCACATTGGTGGTGTTATTGTCATGCAAGGCGGACCTGAGCGTCAAAAGAAATTGCTGAAACGTCTTCAGGGCGCAGCATCTTTACCCTTGCTGGTAGGTCAAGATGCAGAATGGGGACAAGCCATGCGATTGGATAGTACCTATAAGTTTCCAACATCGCTTACCGTTGGTGCCGCAGGCGGGTCGACAGAAGCCTATGCTTTGGGACATGCCATGGCGGAAGAGTGCAGTGCCGTAGGAGTACACATTAGTTTCTCTCCAGTGCTTGACGTTAATACGAATTCAAACAACCCCATTATTGGAGCGCGATCCTTCGGTTCTGATCCAGATCTTGTGAATGAACTAGGCGTTGCAGTAGTTAATGGGATTCAAGATAAAGGTGTGCTCGCCTGTGGGAAGCATTTTCCAGGCCACGGAGACACCCATCAGGACAGCCATAAAACATTGCCAAAAGTCGATCGTACGCCCAGTGAACTCATGGAGGTAGAGTGGGTACCGTTTAAGGGTGCTATTGATGCGGGAGTTGGGGCCATTATGATTGCCCATTTGAATATTCCTGCCCTTGAGCCATCCGGAAAACCCACGAGCCTTTCACGTAAGGTGATCCAAGAGATTTTAAGAGATCAGTGGGGATATAAAGGGTTAGTCATTACCGATGCTTTGAATATGAAGGGTGCGGCTGCTTTTGCGCCTCCTGGAGAGCTAGAGTTAGCGGCGTTTGCAGCCGGTAATGATATTTTATTATTTCCCATGAACGTGCCAAAGGCAACCAAAGCCTTTCGAAATGCCTTGGCTAAGGATAAAATTTCTATCAAATCCCTTGACGAGCGCGTAAGAAGAATCTTGGTAGCAAAGTCAAATTGTCGGGCGCATGCGGATTGGCTCGAAGCTCAAAAGTCGGACGATCCTGCACTCCAAACCTCAGAACACGGTTCTTTTGAAAGAGAAGATAACAACCAAATAGTGTCTTTTAATCTCATTCGAAATGCTGCGACTTTATTGGAACATGGTATTGCTCCTTTGCCTATTAAAAATCTAGAGCAAGATTTCTTACACATCGCAATGGGTGATTTTGAATCGGGGGCTACCGTAAAAGAATATCTTGATCGATACGTGGCAATGTCACACCATCACGGTGTAGATCTGGACGAACGCGAAATAGCACTCAAAGACGCCTTCGTGGTAAGCTTTCATCAAAACACCAAGAATCCTTGGCGCCGATATAAACTTGAAGCGCACGAGAAAGAGCTGCTCGAGCGATTGGCAGCCACCGGTAAACCCGTTTACATTTTGCATTTCTCCAATCCGTATGGGATCTTGAGTTACCCGAGGTTGGGACAAAACGTTCGTATTTTGATCCTGTATGAGAACGACGAATACGCTCAGCTTTTAGCGCCCCAGTTCTTGTTTGGAGCCCGTGAAACCAAGGGTTCATTACCTGTTGATTTAAACCAGTGGGGAAAGATTGGTGACGGTGAGAAAACAGAAGAGCTATTTCGATTGAAGTACGGTATCCCCTTTGAGGTATCGCTTGATCAGAAACATTTAAATCGTATTGATTCTACTGTGG
>DMCR01000024.1:0-4284 GCA_003445735.1 Cryomorphaceae bacterium | reverse complement strand
GAAACAGTTAAATCGTATTGATTCTACTGTAGAGCATGCCATTTCAGCGGGCGCTACGCCAGGGGCGCAGGTATTGGTAGCGCGTCATGGAACGGTAGTTTATTCTAAATCCTTTGGATCACACACGTACTTGAAAAATAAGCCTGTGGAATGGACGGACCTTTATGATATTGCCTCGGTGACCAAGATTACCGCGACACTGCCAGGAATAATGAAATGGTACGAGAAGCAACCCTTATTATTGAAATCCACGTTGGGTAATCACACTAACCGTATGGACGGTTCAGGCAAAGAGTATTTGGTGTTTGAAGATGTGTTGGCTCATCAGAGTGGACTGGATGCTTGGATACCTTATTATGAACACACTATATCATCTGATAGTGCAAGGGATTATTGGTATAGCCTTACGCGACAGATAGGATATTATCAAATACATGAGCGTATGTATGTTCGTAATAATATTAGGGATACCATGTTTCACATGCTCGCGAATAGTGAGATGAAGACCCAGGAATACCGCTATTCAGATTTAGGTTATTATATGTTTCAGGAGATGTTAGAGGAGCGTTTTAACGAACCTTTGGATCAATGGGTGGTCAAAACTTTTTTCGGACCAATTGGTGCTCAGCGGATTACCTACAACCCCTTAAAAAAAGGCTTTAAACTCGGTGAGCTGATACCCACGGAAGTCGATAGATATTGGCGTAATACGACCGTACACGGTCATGTACATGATATGGGCGCAGCCTTGCTTGGGGGTGTATCAGGGCACGCCGGCTTGTTCGCCAATGCCAATGATTTGGCCAAGATGATGCAAATTTATCTTAACGGCGGTTATTATGGTGGTGTACGGTATTTCCAAGAATCTACCATTGAAAAATTCAGTAGTTGTGCTTTTTGTGAAACTGATAACCGACGTGGTTTGGGCTTTGATAAAAGACAATTAGACGATGGCCCAGGTCCAAGTTGTACTTGTGCCTCAGATCTTAGTTTCGGCCATACTGGCTTCACTGGAACTATGGTATGGATGGACCCTAAAGAGGGGTTATTGTATATATTCTTAAGTAATCGGACCTACCCGGATGCGGAGAATTGGAAACTCAGTACCTTAGATGTCCGAACAAATATTCAGGGATATCTTTACGACGCCTTGAATTAATCCCTAACAAAAATGAAAGTTGGTGTAGTTTGTTACCCTACCTATGGTGGATCAGGTGTAGTGGCCACAGAATTGGGCATACAGATGGCTAAAAAAGGTCATGAAGTACATTTCATTACCTACAGTCAGCCGGTACGCCTCAATACTCTTGATGAAAACATCTATTATCACGAGGTTAACGTACACGATTATCCGCTGTTCGAATATCAACCCTATGAGCTCGCGTTGAGTTCTAAAATGGTAGATACAGTGATTAATGAGGGATTAGATCTACTCCATGTACACTACGCCATTCCACATGCTTATGCGGCATACATGGCAAAGAAAATTCTCTTAGAGGAGCATGGTAAATACGTTCCGGTAGTCACGACATTGCATGGAACAGATATTACTCTAGTAGGTAAGAATCCTTCCTATAAACCAGCGGTCAACTTCTCCATTAATAAGAGCGATGTGGTGACTTCCGTGAGTGAGAGTCTACGAGAGGATACTCTAGATTCGTTCGATATCAAAAAAGAGATTGAGGTTATTCCAAATTTTATCGATCTAGACTTATACCGTGAGGATAAGAATTGTCGTCGTGCGCAGATTGCGCCTAATGGAGAGAAGATCATTACACACATTTCTAACATGAGAAAGGTAAAGCGAATTCCAGATATCATTAATGTCTTCGCTGGTATACGTGCTCAAGAAAATGCAGTTCTTCTTATGATAGGTGATGGTCCTGAACGCGAAAAGGCGGAGTGGCAAGTACGCGAACTTGGACTAACAGATTGTGTAAAGTTCTTCGGTAAGACCAATGAAGTTCGTCGATTACTTTGTATGAGTGATTTATTTCTCTTGACGTCAGAAACCGAGAGTTTTGGTTTAGTTGCCTTAGAGGCTATGGCCGCTAAAGTACCAGTTTTATCCACGAACTCAGGCGGTATTCCCGAGGTGAATGTGCACGGTCATACTGGGTATTTATCACCTGTGGGAGATGTGGATTGCATGGTAGCGCACGGTTTAGCACTCCTTCAAAATCCTCAAAAGCTTATGGAGTTTAAAATAAACGCTTTTGAACATGCGAAGGCCTTTGGAATTGAATCTATTGTTCCGAAATATGAGGCGGCCTATAATCGAGCGCTTTTGGAACGACACATAGTTTCATAAGAGACGCTTATGGCTAGCTTAGTATCGGGGCTCAATTGAGACAAATTACGTATCAGTGCTTATCCTCCGATTCTTTTGGTGCCATATCCCAGAGATATGAGTTTATCCATGGCTTTGTCGCGTACGTTGCCTTGAAGAAGGATTTCATTGTTTTTCACAGATCCTCCGACCCCGCAAAATTGTCTGAGTTCTTTTCCCAATTCTTTGAGTTGTTCTTCAGGTCCTTCGAATCCCTTAATGATCACTACTTGCTTCCCGCCTCGGCCTTTTTTTTCGAAATGACAAAGCAGTAATTGCTCGGAAGGGTCCAAAAACTCTTCGGTATCATTCAATAGTGGTTCAAAATCCGGATTTGTACTGAAAACAAAGCCGCCTAAGTCCTCTAAATTGATTTTCTTTGGTTTATCCTTTTTGCCCATCCATGAATGATTTAATTACAAGCACTTCGAATCCAAAAGTAAAGGAGATTGTCCAATTATTGACAAAGTCCCGTGCTCGAAAGCAGAGTGGACTCTGTGTCGTAGAAGGTGCTCGTGAGATTCAGCGTGCCTTAGCGACCGGATGGATAGGGGTGGAGCTCTGGTCAAAGGAAAATGCCGCACAGGCTCATTGGATGCAGTCCTTTGAGCAACAGTATATTGCCGGTTCTAAGGTGTTTGAAAAGATCGCTTACCGCAGTGGCACAGAGGCGCACGTTGGGTTATTCAAACAACGTCATTGGAAATTAGATGAGCTCGGCGCTTTGTTAAGCGGGGCTCGCGGGGTTCTAGTAGTAGAGGGGATTGAGAAGCCTGGCAATGCTGGGGCCATTCTTCGAACAGCACAGGCTGCTGGCATGGCTGCAGTATTTTTTGCAGATGTGGTCTTAGATCTGTACGGCCCTAATGTCATGAGAAATGCAACAGGTGCGATTTTTGAAGTCCCTATTGTTTCAGGCACTAGTTTGGAGATACAGTCGTTACTAGAACAACACGGCTTTCAGATATACATTACCCACATGCATAAGGATTCGGCATCTATGTTTGAACTGGATTGGCCAGGCAAATCGGCTATTGTTCTCGGAGAGGAAAGCGGTGGATTAAGTTCCCACTGGCTTCACCAAGGATATACCAATGTAATTATTCCGATGGAAGGAGAGGCCGTCGATAGTCTGAATGTTAGTGTGGCGGCAGCGGTCTTAATGTACCACTGGAAATCGAAGTTAGTATAAAGAAGTACGGCCCGCAGAGCGAGCCGTACACCAAACCAATAAACCTAAGCTACCAATAAAGGTAGGCAATAAAGGTAAGTATAAATTCTATATAGTGCCTCGATTGAGACTCGGTAGGTGTAGAAATTCGAATTCAGTATGAGATACTATAATATATAGAATTTAATTAGTCTCACTTCAGACTTTTTTTTGCTCAATCAAAGCAGCCCGTGTTGGGCTTTCTTTCGTTTGAACAATCTCTTGAGGTGGACCAGCGTACAACAGGTGACCACCGAGCTCTCCGCCCTCTGGACCAATCTCAATAAGGTAATCTGCTCTAGCGATAACATCGAGATCGTGTTCAATCACTAAAACCGTATGTCCCATTTCTACCAATGCATCGAACGCCTTCAAGAGTTTATTGACATCGTCAAAATGTAGGCCTGTAGTCGGTTCGTCGAAAAGGAAAAGCGTGTGCCCTACTTTTTCACCCTTAGATAAGAAAAAGGCTAGTTTGACGCGTTGTGCTTCACCGCCACTCAATGTCGAGCTGCTCTGTCCCACTTGGGCGTAGCCTAGTCCTACATCTTGAAGCGGCTGTAGCTTCTTAACAATTTTTTGTTGCTTGTGAGTTTTGAAAAAGTCAATAGCTTCATCAATGGTGCTTTCTAAAATATCTGCAATGTTCTTGTCCTTATAGGTAATCTCAAGGACTTCGGCTTTGAATCGCTTACCAGCACACGTCTCACAAGGCAAATGGACATCAGCCATAAATTGCATTTCA
>DMCR01000089.1 GCA_003445735.1 Cryomorphaceae bacterium | reverse complement strand
ATACGGCGGTCATTTTTGAAGAAAGTAAAGTACGCTTATTTACCGGCAGCCATTTGGCACAAGCTGTAGCGCATACGGACGAAATACATACTTATCTCATCCAGCCCGGTCCAGCGCTTTCGAAAAGTGGTGGACACGAGGAGCTGCTTGGTGGGATGGGCGCGAAAAAATTGGTCACAGGCATTATGTACACTTCTGAGCAGATGCCGGCGCCAAACGAACTGTATGAACGTTATAAGGTTATTGAAATAGCGAAGCCCTATAAGATTCAAACCCCTGTAGACCGAGCCGCCATTGAGCGCATAGGATTCCCTGAGCATCCGGATTTGATTCGAAAAAAGCTCAAGATTAAAGAAGGGCGAGAGATGAAAATTTTCGCTATGAAATTGAACACTCAGAAACAAATGATTCTTGTGCGACGCCTAGATTGAGGCATGCTTTTTGAGACGTAACTTGGCCGTATGAAACTCTGTCAATCCCTTTGGGCTCTTCTATTGCTCTGTGCAGGCACACTGCATGGACAGGAGGCTATTTTTGTCCCAAATCAAGGGCAATGGGACGGTGAGTTTCAGCACAAACTTCCTCTAAAATACGGAGCTCTTTTCTTCGAGCCAGGATCTGTCCAAATGGTGCTTCGAGATGCGGGGCAAATTGAGGACCTACTAGGACACCATATGCACGAGGCGGGTTTAAGCTTACCGGTGGATCCATTGCGCACACATGCGGTTCGAATGAAGTTCATTGATGCCGAGCCGGTGGAAAGTCGCGGTGTACATGAAACGGGGTATTATTATAATTACTTTTTGGGAGAAGATCAAAGCCGTTGGAAAGGTGGGGTTAGACCGCACGATACATTGGTCTATGAGGACCTCTACCCTGCCTCCACACTCAAATTTTATGCAAAAGACAGCCACCTGAAGTACGATTGGCAGTTGCGCGACCCTGGTGTTCTATCTGAGATTAAATGGACGTACGACGGTGCCAATGGAGTCCAATTAAACCCTGAGGGCAGCCTACAAATCCAAACCTCAATAGGTGAATTCATGGAAAGCACACCCGTGGCCTGGGGTTGGAAAAACGGAGAACGCATAGATTTCGGTTGTTGGTACACTTTAGTAGGTCAGGAAATAGGCTTTGCCGCGCAAGATGAAGCCATGGATTTGGATTCATTGGTCATAGATCCGCAACTCATATTTACTTCCTTTAGTGGTTCATTGACCGATAACTGGGGATTCTCAGCCACCTACGACGAAGCAGGACGATTATACGGGGCCGGCGTTGCCTTTGCTACTGGTTATATTGCCTCCACCGGTGCGTTCCAAACCACCTACAATGACCCTCCTGGAATCAACCTTGGTTTTAATCCTGATGTAACTATCACTGTATTCGAGCCGCAAGGCACGACCATGCTCTATGCTACTTATTTAGGGGGAACCGCACCAGATCATCCGCACAGTATGGTGGTCAATGGCAACGATGAACTCATCGTTATGGGAACCACAGGGAGCTCGAATTTCCCTACGCAAAACCCTGTACAAAGCATCAATGCTGGGGGTAACGATGTTACCATTAACGGCTACGAGTTCAAAAAATCGGACCTATTCGTCACCAGATTCAACACCTCAGGTACAGCGGTACTGAGCTCTACTTACCTCGGCGGAACGGGCAACGACGGACTGAACACTGCGATCATTGAGAACTACGGTGATGCCGCCCGCGGAGAAGTTGTAGTTGACCCATCGAACAATATTTATGTTACGGCCTCCACGAACAGTACAAACTTTCCATCAACGAACTGCACACGTTGTTCGAATGCCGGCAGCCAAGATGCCGTGGTCTTTAAATTAAATGCCTCGGGAACATCTTTATTATGGTCCAATTATTACGGTAGCACCAGTGACGACGCAGGATACAGTCTCAAATACCACAATGGCGCCGTATTCATCACCGGAGGAACCAAAGGTGGTAACCTCCCCTCCACGAGCGGCGGTTTTAAAAGTTCGTACGGCGGTAATCTCGATGGCTACCTTGCTAAGTTTAATGCCTCCACCGGTGCCCTATTGCAAAGCACTTATGTCGGAACTTCACAATATGACCAAAGCTTCATCCTGGATGTCGATAAACTAGGCAACGTTTATGCCTTCGGGCAAACATTGGGCAACTACCCCATCACTGCTGGTGCATGGGGTACCCCGCAATACCGCAAGCAGTTCATTCATAAAATCAGCAATGACTTAACCTCTAGCCAGGCATCTACAGCATTCGGATCACCCTCCGGCAGCCTTAACCTAGTGCCTACTGCTTTCAACGTGGACGACTGTCTAAACATCCTGCTCTCCGGTTGGGGTGGGGTCACCAATAACGGTTATTTCCCTACGACGGTAGAACAACTACCCGTTAGTCCAGATGCACTTCAAGATGCCTCAAATGGTTCGGATTTTTATTTCATGGTATTAACCAAGAATTTCGGAACATTCAAATACGGAAGCTATTTCGGAGGCTCTACCTCCTCCGAGCACGTTGATGGGGGAACGAGCAGATTTGACGAGCGCGGCAGAATTTACCAAGCCGTATGTGCAGGTTGTGGCGGAAATGATGACCTCCCCACTACACCAGGTGCATTTAGTGAAACTAATAATAGCAGCAATTGTAATCTTGGGGTCATCAAACTGGATTTCGAAACGGGCCTTGAGGCCAAAGCGGAAATTGACCTTAACTACCTCATCGATACGAATTGTTACGAGCTCACCTTGAAACTCGATAACAACAGCGTGAATGCCAACGCCTATTTCTGGGACTTTGACCAAGGAGATACTTCGAACCTCAAAGACCCAGTCATTACCTTTCCCAACCTTGGTACGTACAACGTTATGCTAGTGGCCATTGATACTGTATGTGATATCTACGACACTACCTTCATAGAAATCATTCACGATACCGCAAGTTTTCCTGTGACGGATTGGGTTGCGAATTATGTTAGTTGTGACCTCCTGCGAGAGGTGAATTTCATTGAAAAATTAGCCAATGCTGATTACTATGAATGGGACTTTGGGGACGGCCAAAACCTGACGACGACCTCTAAAAACATTGTACATACCTACCCTGCCTTTGCTACATACACCGCCACAGTTACCGCAAGAGATAGTTTCTGCGATGTCAGTGTTGATCAAAGTTTCCTGATAGAATTTGACGATGACGCCTCCCTGCCTACAGTAACGGTAACCACAGACAGTTGCAGGTACGGCGGTGTAGACGTCTTCTATCAAAACGTAGACAGCACCATGCTCTTTGAATGGAACTTCGCAGGCAACATCGATAGCGGTATGATTCCATCCTTCCGTTATCCAGAGAGCGGATTGGAAGCCGTTTACCTAACCATCACGGATACCCTCTGTAACCGCAGCTATACCTTCGATTTCTTAGCCGATATCATTCGCATTGACGGACGCGTATGGATTCCTAATGCCTTCACACCGAACGGCGATAAAGACAATGAACTCTTCGAGATTTCGGGAAACAGTTGTCTCGAAGACCCCGTATTTGTGATTTTCGACAGCTGGGGTAATGAAATCTTCCGCTCCGAAGATCCATTCCACCAGTTCTGGGACGGAACCTTCAAAGGAAAACCAGTTCCTCAGGATGTGTATACTTACAGGTTTACCGGTGGTAAAGAGGTGCGCATGGGCACTGTGACCATCATCAATTAAGCTGGTGCGTAGATTTCCTCCAAGACATTGAGAAAACCATCTACACAATCTTCCGTATTGAATTTGCTGAAAGAGACGCGTACCGGCTGGTAATTCGAAGTCCAATCGCCCAACGCACGAATGACATGGCTGCCTTGGTTAGAACCACTCGTACAAGCAGATCCCCCACTAACATTGATACCTTTCATATCAAAAGAGAACGTTAGCATATCATTGGCAGATTTTGGGAATGCAATACTCAATACGGTGTATAGACTCTTGTCCAATTCTGCACTGCGGCCAAAGAACTTTGCATCAGGTACGATGCGTTTCACACCTTTGATCACACGTTGTTTCAACGCCACCACTTTCTTCTGATCCTCGGCCATTTCACTGGTGGCAATCTCGAACGCCTTACCCAAAGCAACAATACCGATGGTATTTTCTGTCCCTGCACGCATGTTGCGCTCCTGGGCACCGCCTTGAATCAGTGGTTTTATATTCAATCCACTGCGCACATAAGCAAAGCCTATACCCTTTGGACCGTGAATCTTATGTGCGGAGCAGGTTAAAAAGTCATACCCTACATCTTTCACGCTGATCGGCAAATGACCTATCGCTTGAACGGTATCTGAATGGAACAACGCGCCATGAGCCTTGCACAAGGCACTAATTTCCTGGACAGGATTCAAGTTGCCTATTTCATTGTTAGCGAACATCAAGCTCACCAAAGTCTTAGGTCCATCCTTTAGGAGCGCTTCTAGCTCCGCCAAATCAATATCCCCAAATTCATTTACGCTCAAATAGGCAGCTTCCACCTCACCGCGCTCCACCATAAACTCCACAGGATGACCTACGGCATGGTGTTCGATGGCAGTGGTGATGATGCGCTTAACCCCTAGATCGCGAACACTACAGAACAGAGCCATGTTGTCCGCCTCCGTTCCACCAGAAGTAAAGAAGATTTCACCGGGCTCTGCTTCAAGATATTGTGCAATACGCTTGCGCACTACCTCTACCTCTACTTTGGCACCACGACCGCTGACATGTATACTTGAAGGATTACCAAAATTCTCCATCATGCGTACCATCTCATGCTTCACTCGAGGCTCCAAGGGTGTGGTGGCAGCGTTATCTAAGAAAATGACTTTCATGTTCTGTTTTTAGGTTCCCCAAATATAAAGCTTACGCTAATTCTTCTATCTCCTTCATAAAGCGCTCGCCCAATGTTGTAGCT
>DMCR01000105.1 GCA_003445735.1 Cryomorphaceae bacterium | reverse complement strand
GAGCTTGGCCCTTCGAGCGGTACCACTGAATATTCGGCGTCTAAATCATTCAAATCAAAAACTCGGTCTTCTAACTTCATCCAGCGCTCAAATGCTTGTATGCTCAGCTGTTTTTCACTCATGAACATGCATAAAACCCCCTGGGCCAATGGATTATCCGGCCTGCCCTCAGCTACCCTCACCGAAGAGGCTAACCTGTGGTGCCCGTCGGCAATATATTTGGTGCCTGCCTTGGTAAAAAACTCTTGCAGCACAACTACCCATTTCTCGGGCACAGGCCACAGTTGGTGTAAATAGCGATCTGTGGAGGAAAATTCATATTCCGGACGGTCATCCTGAACCTCAGCCAAACACCGTTCGTAGGCCTCGTTTACCGAACCGAAAACGAGTACTGGCTCGGCTTGGAATCCCGTGGTATCAAGATATTTCTCAAAGAGCTTTTCCCTACGTTCCAATGTTTTCTCGTGTGGTAATGTCTTGCCTTGGGCCACACTATCCGCATCCAACAAACCGATTACCCCTAGGAATTCATGAGTCGGTGTCTTTTGACGGTATAAATAATAGGTGGCCAATTCTTCCTGCAAGAACACCCCTTCCTGCATAAAAAAATCAAATCGCTCACGCACCGCCTCAAAACGACGTTCGTAACTCGCCTCAGGCAAAGCACTGGGATTGATGACGTGCAAGAAGGTATATGGGTTGTTTTCAAGCTTATCTTCAAGCTCGTAAGGCTCGTAACTGATGTACGAACGTGTTGCAACCAAATACGCCTTGTCCCGCGTAGGACGTGTGGCTTTGAAGGGATGTAACATGTTGGTGGTTCTCTTTGGGTCCCTCCAAGGTACGCCGACCGGACAACATTCCCCAACAAAAAAGCCCCGCTCCGCGGGGCTTTTTTAAGAATCCTAAAATTTTTCCCTTATGCTTCGCCTGCCAGGGCGTCGATGTGCGCCGCAAGTTCAGTTCCGATGCGGTCTTGTGCCTCACTTGTTGCAGCACCAATATGTGGTGTCAAGCTGATCTTTCCGTTCATCAACACCTTAATGGCTGGGGTTGGCTCGTTTTCGAACACATCCAATCCAGCACCGGCAACCTTGCCGCTTTCTAGGGCATCCAACAACGCCTCTTCATTGATTACACCTCCACGAGCTGCGTTCAATAAGAATACGCCGTCCTTCATCTTGGCCAGTTCTGCCTCACCGATGAGATCCCCACCTGGTACGTGCAGTGAGATGAAATCACTCTCTGCCAACACGCCTTCGAATCCTATGTTCTTACACGTGAAGGTCGCAGATTGTCCGTCGAAGAAGTCTAGGCTTACCTCCACATCGTCATTGTGCATCTCCGAAAAAATCACGCGCATACCGGCACCAATGGCAAGTTTCGCTAGGGCCTGACCGATGCGACCAAAGCCTATAATACCAAGCGTGCGGCCTCTTAGCTCTGCACCCTTGGCATACGCCTTTTTCAATGCTGCGAACTGTGTATCACCGTCCAGTGGCATTTGACGGTTCGAATCGTGCATGAATCTGACCAAAGAACGCATGTGCGCCATGACTAATTCTGCTACAGAATCTGATGAAGCTGCAGGCGTATTGAACACCTTCAGCCCTTTGTTACGAGCGTACGCTACATCGATGTTGTCCATCCCTACACCCCCACGGCCGATCCCCTTAATTGAAGGGCAAGCATCAATCAAGGCTTGACGCACTGTGGTCGCTGAGCGAACCAAAATCACATCTACCTGGTGTTCGTTAATGTAGTTTTCTAGTTGGTCCTGAGCCACCTTCGTAGTGATCAGTTCGTGGCCAGAGGCCTCAATGGCCGCTGCGCCTGATGCAGAAATACCGTCGTTTGCTAAGACTTTCATGCGTGTTGTTTTTCTAATTCTTTCATACAATCTACCAATGCCTGGACGCTATCTAGGTCCATGGCATTGTACATGGAAGCGCGGTAACCACCCACAGAGCGGTGTCCGTTGATTCCACTAATGTTTGCCGCCTTCCAAAGCGCGTCGAACGCCTCTTTGTGTGCCGCCTCGTCCTTCAGAAGAAAACATGCGTTCATATTCGAGCGATCCTCAACGGCTGCCGTACCTACGAACAATGGGTTGCGATCTATTTCACCGTAAATCAAATCCGCTTTGGCCCTATTGCGAGCGGCAATGGCTTCAACACCACCCATCTCCTTCAACCAACGCAAGGTCAACATGCTTACATACACAGAGAATACCGGAGGCGTGTTGAACATGCTCTCTTTCTCAATGTGCGTGGTGTACTTCAACATGGTTGGGATGTAACGTCCAGATTTCCCGAGGGCATCCTTACGCACAATCACCAAAGTCGCTCCCGCAGGGCCCAAGTTTTTCTGTGCTCCTGCGTAAATCAAATCGAATTTGCTCACATCCACCGGACGAGAGAAAATATCCGAGCTCATATCACAAATCACTGGAACGTCTGTTTCTGGGAACGACTTCATCTGTGTTCCGTAGATGGTATTGTTCGACGTACAGTGGAAGTAATCAGCCGAAGGATCGATGCTGTACCCTT
>DMCR01000015.1 GCA_003445735.1 Cryomorphaceae bacterium | reverse complement strand
GGATGCGCGCCCAGATGCTGTTCATGATTTAGTTTTTGATCTTTTTGTTGAGCTAGACGCAAACGATGAACAACTAGACTTTCCACTCATTTATTGCAGCGGTAAAGATGGATGGGCAGCCCGTGACTTAGTAGCACCGCGCGAATCTATGATTCCCCTTATGGATGCGATATTAGATGATATACCTTCACCCATAGTCCTAGAGGGACCTACTCAAATGCAGGTCACTTCGATCGATTATAATGACTATGTTGGGCGTATAGGTATTGGACGTGTTTTCAGAGGAGCGATTGGGCTGAAGA
This sequence comes from Cryomorphaceae bacterium, assembly GCA_003445735.1. Taxonomy (GTDB): domain Bacteria; phylum Bacteroidota; class Bacteroidia; order Flavobacteriales; family Schleiferiaceae; genus UBA10364. Next base: position 3,596 of record DMCR01000015.1, on the reverse strand, counting down.
GTGCATTAGTCCATATCCGCCGCGATGGCTCGGAGCAAGCGGCTCGGTTAAAGCAACTTTACACGTTTGAGGGATTAGGCCGTCGTGAGACTGAATCAGTTCCTTGCGGTGATTTATGTGCTGTTGTAGGCATTCCGGATATTGATATTGGAGATTGTTTGTGTGCAGAGGAGGCTCCAGAAGCCTTGCCTCCTATCAAAGTTGATGAGCCTACTCTTTCGATGACATTTAGTGTAAATGACTCGCCTTTCTACGGACAAGATGGGGAGTTCGTAACGAGCCGGCATTTACGTGACCGTCTTTTCAAAGAGACTGAGCGGGATGTAGCTCTACGTGTTGAGGAAATGGATGGCGATGCGTTCAAGGTGAGTGGACGAGGTGTCTTGCATCTTTCTATCTTGATTGAAAATATGCGCCGTGAAGGATTTGAAATGTCGGTGGCGCAACCGCAGGTGATCATGAAGGAAGTGGATGGAAAACGCCACGAGCCTATGGAATTATTGCATGTAGATGTGCCCGATGAACATTCGGGAAAAATTATTGAAGTGGCAGGAGTTCGGCGCGGAGAATTAGTTGATATGCAGATAAATGGAAATCGTAAAACCATTCAGTTCCACATACCAACTCGGGGCCTGGTAGGTTTGCGCTCGAAGATGTTAACGGCATCAGCAGGAGAGGCCATTGTGACTCATAGATTTCTTGGTTATGAACCCTACAAAGGTGAGATTGCCCAGCGATTGAATGGGGTATTGATTTCGCAAGGCCAAGGATCAGCGGTTGCCTTCGCGATCGATGGATTACAGCAGAGGGGGATCTTTTTTGTTAATCCCGGCGAGGATTGTTACGAGGGTATGGTAGTTGCAGAACATTGCCTAGAGAATGATTTGGTCGTAAACTTACAAAAAGCGAAACAATTAACCAATGTGAGAGCAAGTGGAACAGATCGTGCGATGAAGATTGCACCTGCGCAGGTAAAAAGTCTTGAAGAAGCTTTGGAGTATATAGATGGAGAAGAATTAGTAGAAATAACACCAGGATCTATTCGGATGCGTAAAAAATTATTAACTGAGAATGAGCGCAAGCGTTACAAGCGGAGCAAAACAAAAAATTAGAAGCTAATATTTAACTAATAAAAACACGATAAAAGAACGCTCATCAGGACAACAGTTATGGGATTTTTTGAACGACATTTAAGCATTTGGGGTTGCCTCCCCCGTGGCATTGGTACCAATTGTAGGAGTCTTAGTGGAAGTCCCGGTTATGATATTGCTAGTAAGGTATGCGAATAAAACACGATCTTTGTTCGGATAATATCTTGTACTGATATTTAAAAATTGTTGGAGATATGAGTAAAAAAATAAAAATACTTTACCTTTGCACAGGAAATTCATGCCGATCACAAATAGCCGAGGGTTGGACTCGTGCTTTAAAAAGTGATGAGATTGAAGTGTTTTCGGCGGGGATTGAAACGCACGGACTCAATCCATGTGCGGTGTCAGTGATGGCAGAGGTGGGCGTGGATATTTCGAAGCAGCAGTCTCAGCTATGGGAGGCATTCGCAGAGCAGGAGCTGGATTGGGTGGTAACGGTGTGTGGGCATGCCCATGAGTCGTGTCCGGTACTTCCGGCAGGAGTACGGGTGAAACATGTAGGATTTGAAGATCCACCTAAGTTGGCACGCGGTATGGCGGAACAAGGGGCTTCCGAAGAGGAGCAAATGAAGCCATATCGGCGAGTGCGGGATGAGATTCGAGATTTTGTGGAGACTTTACCGGAGAGTTTGGAGCCAGAAGTAAGTAGGTTAAGCTCGCTTGATATGCCAGATTGCTCACAGTGTTCGGGTTGTAGTTGATATGGACTTTATCAAACGTAATATTTAGAGAATGAAATAGTAATTAATAAGGAGATCATTATGCCATGTGGATGTGGAAGAAGTCCAACCGGTGAGTGTATAGGTTGGCATTCGTTGTCCGAAGAGGAGTATCAGGAAAAGCTTGCTCAGTGGAAAGCTGATCACGGAGAATCAGAAGAGTCCTAAAAAACAAACTTGGCCGCTGTATCTACAAGCGAATCGTTTCGTCTACGTAAATGATTGAGCGTTCCCCGTTTCGGTGGTGGTAAAGCTCAATCTGTTTGGCGAACCAGAATTCATCGATTTTTTGAAGGCGTTTTATGCGCAGTGTTTGAAGTCGTCTGCCTTTGGCATTGATCCGTTGGACTTCGAGAAGCATTGCCATTTCTTTTTCAATCCAAACACGAAGATGATCGGTGTGATTGGGAACGGGGATTTCTAAAAGCCAAGCGTCGCGGTTTATTTTTCGAGTGGGACCAATCAGGGTTGGGTTAGGCCACCAGAGGAAGCCGAGGCTTAGATCGGTCCAGTTCATGCCGCTGTCGGCAATTTCATGATTAGGTTCGAGGGTTTTATCGGAAAAGGTGTAGATGGGCTGGTTATTTTCCCAGTGGAGGTCGAGGGTGATTTCACCAATGCGGTAATGGGCATGGGAAGGAGTGTCGCCGAGGCGAAGCGTGGTCTGAATAGGAAGCGAGACCCGATTGAATCCGTTAGCAGTTTTACGTTTGAGGGTACCGTTAAATGTGATGGATTGTTGAGGTAGATGAAGTTGGACTTGCTGTAGTATCTCTTGAGCCGTTTGTGCCGAGAGAATATTGGGAAGCAGGCAGCATAATAGAAGTAAATGTTTCATAAGGTGAAGATAACGAATGACGTCCGGCTTGTCCTCATGCAATTTAATTATTTCAATACTTTCGGGGCGAACCTCAATTTACAGAAAACTAGGCACCTCCAAGCAACCTGCCAAAAACGCTGGAGTGGATTGGCTCTGTTCATATGGTGTAGGCTGTGGGATATCCGTTATGGATCGACTTCTTCCCTAGGGATTTAAAAAGGGGGTTATGGGGTTGACGAGTTCGGTCAATTTGGGTTGTATAGGCGCCTTTTCCGCTAACGGAATCTTGAGTAGAGGATCATCGCCATAGAAATACCGCACAGTGCGGGGCGAGCACTCCGTCTCGTTGAGTCGAAGGAGTGGCCAGTAGAGCTGGCTTAATTTGCAGAGAAGCAGGCGGAGGTTGGAGTTATTATGAAGTATACAGGACCTAAGATTAAGAAGGCTCGTCGTTTGGGCATTGCGCTTTCACCGAAGTCAGAACGTTATCTGGAACGGCGGCCGAATCCACCGGGGCAGCATGGACCAAATCGTCGAAGAGGTAAACAGTCTGACTATGGTAAGCAGCTGACAGAAAAGCAGCGGTTGCGTTATCAATATAACTTGAGTGAGAAGCAGCTGCGTGGAGTTTACACAAAGGCGTCTCGTAAATCGGGTAATACGGGTGAAGTGATGTTGCAGATGTTGGAAAGTCGCTTGGATGTGGTGGTCTTGCGTGCTGGCATGGCTCGGTCAATTTTCCAGGCACGTCAGATGGTTTCGCATGCTCATTTCCGTGTTAATGGTAAGAAGGTGAATATTCCTTCGTACAGCGTTCGGATTGGTGACCAGATTACTGTACGTGAAAAGTCGAAAGAGTTAGAAGCGTTTATATTGGCACAGCAAGTAGCAAAGACGCCTGAGTAC
>DMCR01000020.1 GCA_003445735.1 Cryomorphaceae bacterium | reverse complement strand
GTACCGGCCGGCATTTGTTGGTAATCCAGAAGTAGTTTACCATTTATAGTTGGGTAGGTGCTGCGAGAAAGGGCAGCGCCGCTGAGGTCAAATAATTGGACCTGTACGGCACCTTCAACCTCACCCATATTGATTTGAATCAATCCATTCGACGGGTTTGGATATAGGGTCCAATTCGTTTGCTCTATATCACCAAATCCAATGTTATTGTAGGTCGTGGTCGTTTGATCCGTACCACAATCTGTCGTGACTGTCAATGTTATCGTGTACGACATGCCTCCTGTAGCATAGGTATGCACAGGGTTTTGTATAGTATCTGTAGTACCGTCGCCAAATTCCCACAGCCATGCCGTTGGAGCAGGGGTACTCTCATCGGTGAACTGGTAGGTAGTTCCAGAGGTAAGCGATAGGCGAAACTTCGCATCTAGCTTAGGGCCTGGAATTAATACGGCGCTATCTGCTGTGAAGGTGTAAGTATTGTGGTAAGTATATTCTAAATCGTAATCTGTCGCGATGTTCAGGGTGGTGTTGTGCACACCGAGGCCTGCGAAGGTCGAGGTGAGCGATGAGCCCTGACGGTTCAACGTAAAATCACCGGCCAAAGTGGTATCGGTCGATGTAAGCTCGAAGCTAAACGGCACATCCTCACAGATGGTCGAAGGCAATTGTAGGGTCGCAGTAGAAGGAGTGCCGCCCAAATCAATGACGCGAATGTTATCCAAATACAGGTTGTTTCCGTAGCCACAAATACCCATGAATTGGAACTGTATAAAGTCTGAGGCGAGGTTGACCAGCGCCACAGTATCAGTGCGCCAATCCGCCTTACCTGAAGGCACGTAGGTGGAGTTGCTGGAACTTACTGTGGCGAGATCTGCGTTGCCCTTCAGGTAGAGGGTGTCAAAGGTCGATCCACAATCGGTGCTTACGAGTACAGCTAAGGTATCGGCATATGTGCTCGAGTAGGGGGCATAGCTAATATCAAACATTAACGTAGGATTGATGTAGCTGCTCACATCAAATTTCGGACTCTCCAAATAATCCACAGCGCCTGCGCTGCCGTAGTTGTAATAGCCCATGTACATCGCCGCAGATTTGGCACCCGTAGGTCCTGCCACCTCTGCCACGGCCCAAGTCATTCCGCCGTCCGGATTGATGACCGTGAAAGCTGAGTTTGAGGCAAAGGTCCACGTTTCCACAATAGGCAATTCAGGTAGTGGACTGACCGTAATGTAGTTTGTTTGAACCATGGTATCGGAACCGTAGTTGTTAGTCGCAATCAAGGTGATGCTGTAGCTACCGTATGCGCTGAAACTGATCTCAGGGTTTTGGCTGGTCGCACTGGTTCCATTCACAAAGCTGTGGGTAGAAGGGGTAATGGACCAATTCCACGAGGTAGGTGTTTTCTTACTGTCGTCCATTAAAACAATAGCTGTATTCAAACAAGGTGTGGTGGTGCTGGCGCTGAAGTTGGCATCTGGCACCCCGATGTTATCAATAACACCGACCTCATCAATAGCAATATCACTCTGGTAGCCGTCTCCCGTGGTTCCAGTAAAGCGCAATAGGATGGTATCGCCAACATAGGCCACCAAATCTTCGCTCACTTTGATCCAACTGTTGCCCTGGCTGCCACTCACGCTAGTCAATAGGTGCCATTGACTCCCGTCAAAAAGCTCCACTTTTAAGCTGCCCATGTTGGCCCCGTTCATATGGTAAGAAAAGCTCAATTCTGGTGCGATAGCCGTGCTCAAATCAATACATGGGCTCAACAATACCGCATCTTGGTAATCACAGTTTCCTGAAGATTCGAGGTAGAGATATTTTCCATTTCCACTTACATCAGAACTAGGCCCCGTACCAGAACTCTGCGTACCGCCACTCCAAGTTCTCCAATCGATATCATCTTCACTGCCGTTGGCAAGGTTAATCCAATTTCCTCCTAAACTACAAGACGTACCACCACAGTTAGTGGCATTGCTACAGTTATTAAAACCGTTCATGTTTTGCCCAAATGGTAAGATATATAGGGTGGAGCTGAAGTAGGTGATGTTGGTTTGTACTGTATCGTTCAATCCGTTTTGATCACCATTAAGCTCTGACCACACCGTAATGTTTTGGTTGCTGGTGCCTGACCACGCCAACGGAGTGACGAAGGTAAATGCCGTGTCGCCATATGGAGGAATGCTCGCGAAGAGCGTATCTCTGACCGTCGTACCGTTGAAGTTATAGCCCACGGCCACGGTGTCTAAAGTGCTGGTAGACGGGTTATTGATCAGAATGCTGACCGGCACAGAAGTGCTGTGGCAACTGGTCACAAGGGTGGGGTTTAATACGGCGCCAATTGCGGCATCGCGTGGTAGTGGACAAGAATTTGTCCCCGCTGGTAATTCAATGGCATAGGCACGCTTTCCATGCGTTCCATCCAGATCTGCACTACCACTGATCCAAGTCGCCGCAGTCGGCTGGTAAGGAATAACAATAGAATTTGTCTGTGATGTCATCACGCTGTCCATGTATTTTGCGCCAAGGATGTAAGCGGTATAGCTATTCGCCCCGCTAACGGTTCCCACGGTAATCTTCACACTGTCGGGACACGCCCAATCCAGCTGTACGCTGTTCGGCTGACCTAAGATGAGGAAAGGACCTGCTATAGAGGTATCAGAACCATTAATTACGCGTAAGAATGCATCGTTACTTGCCACGTAGGGAACACTCCAGTTCGCCACTCTGTTTCCGCTTATGGCATTGAGACCTAACGAAGACCACGTCACCATTGAATCCGTACTGTACGCCCAGCTCAACCCGGTCGTCGGTCCGTTCCAACGTACTGTGGTAGCGCCTGGCTCTAAGGCAGCCCCAGCATGCGGGTAATCCAAGCTGATGGTACTCATCTCATAATCATATACCACATAGAATTTCTGAGGACCAGAAGGCACATTCGTTCCATAGACTTTCAGGGTAAAGTCTCCGGTAGAAGGGGTGGTCAATGTTACCTGCTCGGCGTTATTCAAGGTATCCACACCACGAGTGGCCAAATAGTTCAAGGTCGTGCCGTTCGGCGCCGGGTTGAGCACCCAAGGTTGGAAGCTGCTGCTTTGGCTTTCATCTACAACTTCAAAATCTAAATTGTTAACCAATGCCTTAGAGGCGAAGGTAGATCCTTCCGTATCCGTCCAGTATAACATAGCACGGAAGTCTTTAGCACCGGCCGGTAGGTTGATGATGTAGGATAGGGTGTCATTCGTAGAGGCGGTGCCGATAAAGAAGTTGGTATCGGTGATACAACGCAAGGCGCGGCGTGCGTTAATTCGACCATAGCCAAAAATAAAATCCGGCCCAATATTTCCTAAATCATCTGCGGTATTCATCCCAATGGCTTTCAATAATCCGCCATCTGCCGTGTCGTTTTGAATCATATCATAAGCGTTATGCAAGACAGCGAAGAATCCCGCCGCACCAGGAGCCGCCATGGAAGTTCCGGTCTTGTAACCGTAGGTATGTGGGTCGATGGTGCTGTAGACATTCGTTCCAACTGATGCGATATCTGGTTTGATACGACCGTCTGCCGCGGGTCCGCGAGAAGAGGAGGGGGCAATTGCATCAAGGAAGGTAATATTTGCGGTAGCTACAACGTTCTTTCCTTGCTTATGACCACCAGTGATATTTCCCCATTGGGAGCCCGCACCATAGCCACAGTTTGATCCGTTATTGTTCCCTGCGCTGAAAACGTGTAATAGGGCTGGATTTTGAATGATGTCTTTATCTACTTGGGCTGCGTAACTTGTATATCCAGCGTTACAGCCATTTGAATAGGAAGAATTGGTCACACGTACTCCATAGCTGTCGTAGTGTGCATCTACGTTGGATAAGTTACCCGGGTAGCTGTAGTATACGTTGTAGGCTCCTGGGGCTACACCTTCTCCGTCTGGATCGATATTTCCAGCACCGAGGATGGTACCCGCTACGTGATCGCCGTGGTCTCCTAAACTCGTGCCTGCCAATGATGTGAGTCGGCCTTTATAATCTGCGTGTGGGCCTATATCTCCATCATCACCATGGCCCACGACTACGCCCGTACCATCGAAGGGTAGGAATGCTTGTGTTTGGGATAAACGTCCCGCTGCGCGTGCATTGAAGTTTTCCGGGCTTCCCGGCTCTTCGATGGCTTGAATGAATCTGATTTGCTCGTAAGTAGCGAGATTCAGTAGGTCTTTGGGATCAATGTCTAGAGTGTACCAATTATTCCCAAGCGCCTGCGCTCCAAAAAAAGCCCTCGTCATTGGAAGGGATTGGCGTACCTCGAATTGGACCGCAACCTCATTGCCCACCCAAGCCCAGCTCGGAATGTCCATATTCGCTAACGGTCCGTCTAATTTCATTGACGCACTAAAGGGCATGAACGCACTAACGCCTGCATTTTTCAACGCATCCGCAGTGATTCCGGCCGGTAACGCAACTTCGAATGCATTTTCAGGCAAATATTGCATGAGCTCAACGCCCAAATACTCCAAGGCTTTTTTATCTTCGGCAAGCACTGGACCATCCCATAGCGCTACGCCGTAGGTAGTACGCTGTGCTAGGATACCTATAAAAGTCTCTTCTTCAATACGATAGGTTCCGGATTTAAGTTTTAGGGCCAATTGGGCCTGCGCTTGAAAACCGTTAATCGTGAGTAGAAAGAATAAAAATCGAGTCATAGACGATGAAAAATTGGAACGTGAATATACTATCTAACCGCTACCATTTAAAATGGTTGGGACTCTTCACTTTTATTTTCCACATAAACCATACCCAAGCTCAATACAAACCGCTGACCCAAAGTCAGGCCATGGCTGAAATGGAGCGGTTTGGCTCCGGTAAACGTGTATTGTACATGGCGGCCCACCCCGACGATGAAAATACCAGATTGATTGCTTGGTTGTCGAATGCGCTTGATGCGGAAACCACCTATTTGTCTCTTACTCGAGGTTCGGGTGGACAGAATTTAATCGGAGATGAGCTCGGAGCCGAGCTAGGAGTTATCCGTGAACACGAACTTCGCGCGGCACGCAGCGTCGACGGCGGTAACCAGCGTTTCACAGATGCCCTCGACTTCGGGTATTCAAAAAGCGTAGACGAGGTATGGACCAAATGGGACTACGACGACCTTCAGTTGCAAGTCGTCCGCACCATACGAGAGCTCAAGCCAGATTTTATCATCACACGTTTCCCTCCGGATGAGCGCGCGGGTCATGGCCACCATACGGCTTCAGCAGAACTGGCCATCAAATGTGCTGAGCTTGCCGCAGACGAGAAATACGATACAGTAACAGAGGCTTGGTCCGTGCAGGGCGTTTGGTGGAACACCTCCATTTGGTGGGATCCTACCTTAAAAGACGATCCAGAAGCTGTATACGCAGATATGAGTGGATTCGACCCGCTGCTGGGCGATACATATGGTGCCATCGGCGATGCCGCGCGTTCCATGCACAAGTGTCAGGGATTTGGTGTTCCCATCAATCGCGGTCCTCGTGAAGAGTACTTTAAGAAACTTTGGGGTGGAGGCGATTTGTCGTCTTACCTCGTGCCAGACCGTGGCGCGGATGCGCAAAGTTTGTTGGCACAGGATGCAGCCTTCGCCCTAGGAATAGGCGACCAAAAACAAGCTATTGCTAAATGGGCAGATTTAGGCAAGGTATTGTTGGAGGAAACCACTCCGGAATCTGATAAATACCAGCGCTGGCAAAATGTTATGTTACATCTATTGGGCGTTTATGCTGAGGTCTTCACTACTGTGAACCCTATACCTAAAAGTTCTTCGTATCCAGCGACCTTGGTCCTTCAAGCCTTAAATTTTGATATCGAAGTACAGTTTGCTTCGATTAAGGCACCAAATAAAGATATGGGTTTTAATCCTGCACAGGTATTGACTAGCGAAGGGCAAGAGCTCGAAGTGAATTTGTACGATGAGGGAAAAATCACTAAGTATATCAGGGTCCGATTAGAATATGAATCCGCCATCATTCTACTCTATCTCAAGCCTGTCGCGAAACTTAGCGACCGCGCCATAGGGGAATACCGCGAGGCTATCGCGGTGGAGCCGGCCATTCACGCCAAGTTCGACCAAACCGTCTATTGGAATACTCGTAAGAAAGGCTGCATTGGATATAGCATTTACTCAAAGGATGGAGGTGAGTTGAGTTGGTCATTAGATTTCAGGACTCATGCATGGAGGCCTGCTAGCGAGGATGATCACTATATTGAGTTGGAAAAGCGTGAATTTTTGTCCACTTCCATGAATAGAAGTGAAACATTGAATGCCGGATGGAATCACTTCACTGAGGAAATCCCGGCCAAAATGGAAGCTGGTAAGTATCACTTGTTCTTGGCGTATGCGAGTAAGTTTTCCCCTAAGATTTTAGACTCAAAAAGAACTATTAGCTATCCACACATCGGAACTCATTATATTTATTATCCAGCATCCTCAGTTTTAACCGTCCTCGACCTAAACAAAAAGCGCATCAAAGTGGGCTACATTGAAGGGGCAGGAGATTTGATGGATGAGACGTTGGAGAGCGTAGGTTATGATGTGGTTAGAATTACAGAAGAGACGCCAGAGCTTTGGGATGAAGTGGATGGCATTTTGGTAGGTATTCGCGCGTTTAACACCGAAGCATGGTTGATGGAAAGTGAGGAGCGCATCAAAAGTTTTGTGGCCAATGGTGGAAATTTCGTGGTTACTTATACTACGGCAGGACGAAGCGGGATGGCATTGCCATTGCCTGTGCCTTTGACCGTAGGGCGTGATCGTGTGACGGAAGAAGAGGCGCCCGTGGCGCTAAATGAATTGGACCTTCTTCAAAAACCCAATGCCCTCAGCGAAGTTGATTTTGAACAATGGGTGCAGGAGCGTGGTTTATATTTCCCGAGTAAATACGAAGGCTATACCACCGCCTTGAGCATCACGGAATCAACGGGGATTGTATATGAAAACTCGACAGTGGTTGCAGAGTACGGGAAAGGTTCCGTAATTTACACAGGCCTGTCGCTCTTCCGGGAATTGCCGAAGGGTGTTCCAGGCGCTTTGAGATTATTACAAAATATCTTGCATTATGACCGTTAAGAATCCCTCAATCATTAATTGGAAGAAGTACTACATCGGCGTGATCTCGCTTTTGGTAGCGGAGATTGTGGCGTTCTATTTCATCACGCGTCAATACGTGTAAATGCAGCCCTTAGACTGGTTTGTCTTAGTAGGAACGCTGGCCCTTATCGTCGGGTATGGCGTCTATAAAACTCGGTTGCGTGTAGCTGGGGAGTTGCTAAGTGGTTCCAAACATGTGAGTTTATGGACCATAGGATTAGGCATCATGGCTACTCAGGCTTCGGCTATCACCTTCTTATCCACCCCCGGTCAGGCCTATGCCGAGGATATGGGATTTATCCAGTTCTATTTTGGTCTTCCCCTTGCGGTCATTTTGGTTAGCGCCTTCTTTGTGCCAGCCTACAGAAAGATGAGTGCCATCACCGCGTACCAATTCCTCGAGCAACGTTTCGACCGTAAAACCCGATTATTTACCGCAGCACTGTTTTTAGTGTCACGCGGCTTGGCAGCAGGCATTACCATCTTCGCGCCGGCCATCGTCCTGAGCGCAGCACTGGGCCTGTCCCTCAACCTCATGGTCATCGTCATAGGGCTGATCGTAGTCTTATATACAGTGAGTGGCGGTTCCGCAGCAGTCGCCGTAACACAGAAATGGCAAATGCTCACCATCCTCGGCGGGATGGGGATTGCGGCCTATTTATTGGTCGATAAGATACCCGTGAGTATGCCGGAAGCCTACGATATCGCGGGCCAGATGGGCAAGCTCCATATCATCAATACCTCCATGGAGATGGGCACTCGCTACACCCTGTGGTCGGGCCTTGCCGGTGGGTTGTTCCTTTCTTTGAGTTATTTAGGCACTGATCAGAGCCAAGTCCAGCGTTACCTGGGCGCAGAAAACCTCTCTACCAGCCGTTTTGGTCTGCTTTTCAATGGCGTGTTTAAAGTACCGATGCAATTTGGAATCCTCTGTGTAGGTGTTTTACTTTTTGTTTTTTACCAATTCACGCAACCGCCCATCTTCTTCAATGAAAGCGAAGTGAAACGAGCGCCGATTGAGGTGCAAGCGGAATTGTCCGAACTAGAAAAATTCCATGCAAATTCCTTCGCCGCCAAGCGTGAAGCTCTCCTCATCGGAGATTGGGCCGCTGTGGATGCGCACAAGGAAACCCTTACCCAAATCCGCGAGTCCTATATCGCCACCCTCGAAGCACACGTGCCGAATTTCCAGCGTAAAGACACTGACTATGTCTTCATCACCTTCGTGCTCAACTTCCTACCCAAAGGCCTCGTGGGCTTGCTATTAGCTGTGATTATTTCCGCCGCCATGTCCAGCACGGCTGGGGAAGTCAGCGCCCTCGCCACCACGACTTATGTAGATTATTACACGGTTTTCAAAGGGGAGTCTCAGCGCCCAAAGCGCACCATTCGTCTGCTCACATTTATGTGGGGCCTGGCAGCCATTGGCGTTGCCTTAGCCGCACCATTGTTCGAGAACCTCATTCAGCTGGTCAACGTTCTGGGCAGCTTGTTCTATGGTACCATCTTGGGAATCTTCCTGGTCGCCTTATTTATCAAATCGGTGGGTGGTAAGTCCATTTTGATGGCCGGTATTTTGGGTCAATTAGTCGTGTTCTTCTGCCATTATCTCAATACCATGGGTATAATCTCCCTGGGTTACCTCTGGTACAATGTAATCGGTTCTGTGACTGTCGTTGCCACCGCTCTGGCATTCCATTTCTGGTTTAGAAGAGGAACTGTATATGGTTAGAATGGAGCGCGTTGCTTCATTCGCTCGACCATCTCAAATACCGCAGGACAGTGTCTAACATTGGTTTCGGTCAATCCTAAAATAGACTTGATATGAGCATGATCCGTATGCGGGTATTGCCGGCACGCCTTTGGCGCATATTCGTAGATGGTACATTTGTTGGTGTCCAATTCCAAGAAGGGACACGGCAAACTCTTCATAACCCAATCCCCATCTTCATCTATACGCAGATATTGTTTCTCAAAATCTGCCGGCTTCATGCCTTGCTTTTTGGAAATCCGCCCAATATCCTGTTTTGTCAGCAGGGGTCCAGTCGCGCGACAACAACGCGCACATGTCAAACAGTCCGTTTCGGCGAAGACCTCTTCGTGCATCGCATGAAATTGCTCGTTTAAACGCTTTGGGTCTTGCCCGTGTAGGCGGGCGAAGAATTTTTTATTATCCTTCCGCTTGGAGCGGGCGAGCTCCTTAAAATCCGGCCATATGCGTTCGAGGTAATTAGCCATTCGCTTTAGCCACTAATTCTTCCAATTCCTCTCGGGTTTCTTTGACGTAAGCCACGTATTCCTTGGTAGAGGGGCCGTAAAAACCAGTATAGATCTTCACCACATTCCCCTGGTGATCCAACGTGATGGTAGTAGGGTAGCTGCGAATCTGTTCCAACGGCAAAACTGCATTGCGGTCCTGCTTAGGATCGTAGGTGGCGATAACCATAGGAAAGGAGGTGCTGAGATCACGCTCCATTTTTTGCACGGCAGCCGTGGCTCTTTCCAAAGTGCCGCTGTATTCGTAGCTCAAGCCGTAGATATCAATAGCTCCCTCAAATTCACGGTAGTACTGGTCTAACACTCGACCTTCGTCCATGCAGTTTGGGCACCACGACCCTTGGATGGCCAAGATGGTAGGCTTGGTGATAGTACGGCTGTCAAAGTGAACAGTATCTCCATTTAAGTCCGGCAGATGCCACTCGATGTGGGTATAATCTTCGCGCAACTTTGACATTTCTTCTGGATCTTCCAGCGTGGCATGATCGTCTGCAACACCTGAGAATGAATAGTATCCAGTCATCCCT
>DMCR01000199.1 GCA_003445735.1 Cryomorphaceae bacterium | reverse complement strand
TGATACACCTATGGTACTCGGATTTGTGAATTCAAACGACAAATTAGAGGAGTACGAAGGCATTCAGATTTATGGTGCGCAAGGTATGAGTCAAGTGGCCAAGTTCGCCGCATTTGCCGCCCGCATCGCAATAGACCGACCAGCTATTGTGCATTTTCACTGTTATGCTCCCGACCTGCTCCCCCTATTGTGGTATGCCCGTTTAAAGGGAATTAAAACCATTCATACCGAGCACGGCAGTGCATTCCTTAAGGACAGATTATCCTTACTTCAAGGCTGGAGATTCAAGGCCGCACGATGGTACTTCCAACGACTCGATAGACTCACATGCATCAGCCCTTTGCTCAGTGAAGGACTGTACACGTTATCAAAAAACCAAAGGGTCCATCTAATTCCCAATATTATCTCTGCTGCAAAGAATGAGCGTACCTCCACTCCCTCAAGCTTCAGCTTTTGCGTAGTCGCCGATGTGGTGTTCGAAACGAAAACACAAGAAATCATTTTGGATTGTTTCCAACAGCTCCCACAAGGCCAGGCCGAGCTTCACTTCTACGGAGGCGGTCCTGATTTAGAGCGTTTGAAAGCATTTGTACGGACCTTGCCCAATGTTTGGGTACACGGGAGAAAAACGAACGAGGAAATATTAAAACTCCTCCCAAATCACAACGCACTGATCCTACACAGCAATTACGAAACCTTTGGTATCGCCGTATTTGAGGCAAGAACTGCTGGGCTCTGGGCCATTTCAAAGAGCACTTTTGGAGGAGCACCTTGGTACGATGAAGAAGTACTTCTTGCCGATACACAGGAAGCATTGAAGGAGCAAATGAAATCTCTCATTCATGCCGAAAAAGCCTCTGTAGGAAAGTTCGATGCACTCTCTTCTGAGTCCATCGGTAAGAAAATCCACCAATTATATCGCGAAATCCTCGGTTGACCCTCCTATTTTCAGGACTATCCGTTATATTTACTCGATATAAAAACACCTTAAGTATATGAAAAGACTTCTACTCGTAATTGCTGGTTTGAGCGTCATTAGCGCCACAGCACAAGAGGCACGAGTTGACCTCGGAAGAAATGCAGAAATGTATGTAGCAAATCATGCAGATGGTATTCCTTACAACACCAGTGCAAATAAGCAGAGCTCTTCTGTAGCTGTTGGTACTGCACCGAACGTGTACGGAACAGGTTTCGGACCTAAGACGAACATTTGGGCGGACGAAGATTTGAATACCATCGTTTTCTTGCACCGTTCAGATTACAACTCTAACGGTGATAACAGCTCAGGTAGTTTGCGTTTTGACTATTCAACCAACGGCGGTTCTACTTGGACGGCAAACGCTGGTCCAATCTACAACCCGAACTTAAGTGGTTACGCTTACCCAGGTTTTGCTCGTTACCCACACGTCGGAATCTTGAACGAAAGTGGGAATACAAATCCACTAAATGCCAGTATTTCCGTTTGGGCCCCTACCCTTGCCGGTATTAATGGTACACCCGGGGCGTGGGGAGGAGCTCTTATGGGCACTCATAAAATGGACAACACTACCACCAACATGTCTGTAGATACTACTGGGGGGCACTTGACCCTAGAGAACTCTTACGTTGATGGGGGTACATTCTGGGGAGTTTCTTTAGATCATCCTGATTACCAAAACACTGAATATACAGATACTGCATTGATCTGGAAAGGATCTATGGACTGGACCACAGATTCTATGACCTACACCGAGCATAAAGCTTATCTACCTGCAACCGACAGAGGTGCGGATGGTAAAATTTACGGTGACGCGAGAATCTTTTTTGCTTCAAATAAAACCACCGGATTCATCAGTCTTGAAGCATACGATAGTACAATCGCGCCTGGAAGAGTAATTCACCCATATATGATCAAAACTACGGATGGCGGATCCACGTGGAATTCACCTATCGGACCAAATTTAGACCTATTGGTAGATAACGGCTCAGGCGACAGCTTGGTAGATATCTTTGTTGCGATCACTGGCGGTTGGGACATCGGTCACTTGACTTCATCAACGCGTGGTCACGATTTGGCGGTTGATGCCAACGGTAACCCTCACATGTTTGTCCATGTATTCCCGGGCACTGGTACTACCCCTACAGGTGGAACAACTGCACCTGATTTTAATTATTACCCGGCTATAAATCTGTTGGTAGATATTTTCACTACCGACGGCGGATTGACATGGGAGTGTAACATTATCTCACGTGTATACACGTTCAGCTATGACTTTGATGCGACAAACGGTCCTGTACCGGAGGCGAATCGCCCGTATATAAGCATGAATACTTCTCGCGACATGATGTTCTTTTCTTGGTTCGAAACAGATACCACTTTTGCCAGCGGTACTACGGACAATCAGTTCCCAGATTGGAGATGTCAAGGGTACAACGTTATCGGCGATTCATTAGAAGGCCCGATGACTGTAATGGGTACTTATGGCGATGCTACATGGGGTAATGTAGCCGATTGGGCCTTTGATAATGGCGACGGTACTCACCAGTTGCACATGACTTACGGTCCAATTGAAGACTTCGGTTCATTCAGCGTTTTGAACCCTATTGACTTCTACTACCTCGGCCAGCCTTATCCGAATAATATTGGTTTGGAAGAATTGGAACTCAACAACTTTAGCGTGAGCCAAAACTATCCTAACCCAACAGATGCTCTGACGAAAATTGCCATTAATTCGGTAGCTTCAGCTCAATTCAACTTAAGCATTGTGGACCTCACTGGACGTTTGATTTTGAACGAAGACCTAGGTCTTTTGAACGAAGGTCGTCACATCCACACTGTTGATGCGACCAACTTCGCATCAGGTGTGTACTTCTACACTATTCAATCTGGTGATTACCGCATCACGAATAAATTGATCGTGGAGTAAGTGAAATTTTTTAACAAACTAAAAACCCCCACGGCTGCGCCGCGGGGGTTTTTTATGCTTTAGATTTTTCTTCCTGTGTCGAGGAGAAAATTCTTTAATACTGCATTAGATCTTCGATCGCTGCTTGAAGCTTACTCTTGGCTAAAAAGCTTTCCTCCAATGTTTGGTGGAAGGGCACAGGTGTTGCATCGGAAGCGACTAGGGTTATAGGACCGTCTAATTGATCCCAACATTCTTTCGATAAGAGGCTCACCACGTGTTCGCCATAACCCCCGACGGCCACGTCCTCCTGCAGCACGATCACCTTACCCGTTTTGCAAACGCTTTGTTTAATGCCTTCGATATCGAGCGGCACTAGGGTTCTCATGTTGAAGATTTCAACTTGACCCTCGAGTCCCATGGCTTCCAAAGCCTCTAGGGCCCAATGCACCCCCATGCCGTAAGTGATGATGCTCAAGGCATCGCCCTGTGTCACAACGGTACCCGTACCTAATGGTGTACTGACTTTTCCTTGAGGCACTTCTTCTTTCAAGGTGCGATACAAGGCCTTATGCTCGAAGAACATTACTGGGTTAGGGTCCGCGAAACTCGCCAAGAGCAGCGCCTTCGCTTCGCTTGGAAACGCGGGATACACCACCTTTAGTCCAGGCGTATGTGTGAACCACGCCTCGGTACTTTGCGAGTGGAACGGCCCTGCAGCTACGCCCGCGCCTGTAGGCATCCTGATTACCACATCCACAGCCTGGCCCCAACGCCAGTGTAGTTTTGCTAAATTATTAACGATTTGATTGAATCCGGTGCTGACAAAATCCGAGAACTGCATTTCCATCATGGCCTTACCGCCAGAAATTGCATAGCCGAGCGCGGATCCTACAATGGCGCTCTCACATAGTGGTGTATTGCGTACTCGGTCCTCACCAAATTTCTCGGTATATCCTTCGGTTGCTTTGAAAACGCCACCATATGCACCAATATCTTGCCCCATGTAGACCAATTCCGGCCACTCTTCTAACGCCACGCCCAACGCATCGTGGATGGCATCGATCATTCGCATTTCCTGCACACCCTCCCCCGTCCAGTGCGGATCTACCGAAGGTGCGTAGAGATCATTGTGACTTTCTTGCGCATCGTACCTAGGACCGTCTAACTCCACAGCTGCATGAAAAGCTTCGTCGACCTCAGATTTGAATTGGCCCATTTTATCGTCCAATTCCTCTTGGGTCAACCCCCATGAGCTCAAATTATTTTGAATCAAAGCCATCGGCTCCTCCTCCATCGCCGCATCGATCATGCCCTGTGGATAATATTTGGTTCCGCTCGCCTCTTCATGGCCGCGAATTCGGAAAGTCCGGGCTTCAAGAAGAATAGGCTTCTGCTCTTGTCGGGCAAAAGCTGCGGCCTCGCTAAACGCTCTGCTTCCCTCCTGCAAATCGTTGGCGTTAAAGGATCGGGCTTCCATGCCATAGGCAGGGCCCTTATCTAAAAATGACTTAAAGACAAATTGTTGTTCTTCAGGGGTACTCAGTCCCCAATAGTTTCGTTCG
This sequence comes from Cryomorphaceae bacterium, assembly GCA_003445735.1. Lineage (GTDB taxonomy): Bacteria > Bacteroidota > Bacteroidia > Flavobacteriales > Schleiferiaceae > UBA10364. The sequence goes on along the minus strand of DMCR01000199.1, from coordinate 1,301 downwards.
ACAACGAAAACTACGGGCAGGTCCCAAACGGCCGCTAAATTCAGTGCTTCGTGGAAATCTCCCTGCGAAGTCGCCCCGTCGCCGGTAAAGGCCAATACACATTTTCCCGTACCGCACATTTTTTCACGCAAGGCCAAACCACAGGCCAGTCCTAGTTGGGCCCCAAGATGACTAATCATCCCTATAATGTGATGCTCTTGGCTCCCAAAGTGAAAGCTGCGGTCGCGTCCTTTGGTGAAGCCTGCGGGCTTGCCTTGGAATTGGGCAAAAAGACGCAGCAATGGCACTTCCCTGGCAACAAAAACTCCGAGATTTCGGTGCATCGTGCAAATGTATTCGTCTGATGCCAGCGCATGGGTGGCCGCAACGCTCAATGCTTCCTGTCCAAAGGAGCTGAACCACTTGGAAATCTTGCCTTGACGCAAGTAGATCAACATTTTCTCTTCAATGGCGCGAGCCCGCAGAAAATCGTCGATTAAACGCTCGTTTTCGGTGGTGTGGTTCATAACTTCTGTTAGGGCAGTCCCTAGTCGCATAATTGACTGCTAAAAGGTAGTTATTTTTGTAGTTGTTAACCTAATCGCAGAGACATGGCTTTTATACCAACCTTAGATCTGGCCCATTGGACAAAGGGCACCCCAGAACAGCGAAAGCAGTTTGCTGCAGACCTGGGCAAAGCCTACACAGATATCGGCTTTGTAACCATTACTAATCACGGCTTTACCGACGAAATGCAAGCCAAACTCTACAGTGAAGTAGAGACCTTCTTCGGGCAGGACACCCGTACCAAGAGAAAATACGAGATCGCCTCACTGGCAGGGCAACGTGGATATACGAGCTTTGGCCGTGAGCATGCTAAGGGTATTCCAGCCAAGGATTTGAAAGAATTTTGGCAGGTTGGACAACCAGAGCCTGCGTATAATGGCCCAGAATATCATGACAATGTGCACGTGGACGAACGTCCAGATTTTGCACCGACCTGTGTACAAGCCTACCAGCAATTGGAAGGTATAGGACTCGACATGTTGAGTGCCATTGCCACGTATTTAGAATTGGACCCAGATTATTTCCAACCTTGGGTAAAAGGAGGAAACAGCATCTTACGCGCCATCCACTACCCGCCTATTACGGAGGATCCAGGAGATAGCGTACGTGCGGGGCAACACGAAGACATTAACCTGATCACGCTGTTGATGGGTGCGAGCGCGGAAGGCCTCGAGGTATTGAATAAACAAGGTCAATGGGTGGGCATTACTGCCATCCCAGGCGCACTCGTGGTAAACGTGGGCGATATGCTTCAG
>DMCR01000128.1:1168-7726 GCA_003445735.1 Cryomorphaceae bacterium | reverse complement strand
GAGAGCAGGATAGGTGCCCAAGCAGGGAGGATGAGGTCTTCGCTGAGGTAGAGGCGTACCACGGCATTTTCGTAAGCAGAGAAATCGTTAGCCTTAAGGGTGTTGCGAAAGGCTTCTTCACGAAGCATACCATCTTCCACGAGGGTGCAAAGGTCCAGCTCCGCCATGCGGGGTGGCAGGTAGTCCTCGAGATTGAAGGTGATAAGTGGACTTTGCGCGACCTTATTAATGATTTCCTTTTCGCTCATTTAGGCGTTAAAGGTATAATCTCTGTAGAATTCTTGGTTCTTCTCGGTGCGTAAACCCTTGAACACAAAGCCTTTTTTATCTGGTGTGATGGCGCTATCAAGGCGTTCATTGTGCCAATTTTCATAAGTTTCGAAGCTCACCGCGGTTCGGTTTTCGAGGGTGCTGAAGAGATCTAATTGGGCCACCTTATTCCAATTCTTTTCCACTGTGCCTTGGAATACCTTGGCCTTCGAACCCGAGCCGTAGCCTATGAATCCGATGGTATTTCCCTCGATATTTTGTCCTTTGTCCGCAGCATCACAAAGCGTACTTAGGAGTCCCATAAAGATGGAGGCGGTGTACATGTTTCCGATGAGACTGGAAGCGCGTTCTGCCGGAGCTAGGGCCTTGGCAACATAGGAACGGTAATAGTCGCTTTTGGAGAAAGCACGAACCCATTCCTTGGCTTCAGCTTTATCTGCGGGCATGTCGCTGCCCATTACCTCGATGACCTCATTCCATTTGTTGTTGATCTTCATCCAGTCTAGGTAGAAGTTCACTAACATGCGGCGCCCTTGGAAGGCGTACGGAAGGTGCATGACCACTTTGTCCCATTCTAGAGCGGGGTTTATGTTGACCTTGGTGCCAAAATTTGCCAACGCTTCTTTGATGCGACTTACATAGGCGAAGTTGCTGTATTGACCGTCGAAAACAGGCTCTTCAACATAGCTACGGAGCATGGTATTCCCCCCCCAAAAGCCATTAGAGCTGGCAAGTTTTTCTTGTGCCTCCTCATCACTGAGTTCCACGCCCAAAAGTTTAGCGGCCTCCGCGAAAAGGGCTGCTTTGGTGTAGGTGCGACGCGGCTTGAAGAAATCGCGCTCGCCTTTTGTGGCGACACCTACGTGTGGATCGATACTGATCATATCTGGGTTGCTGCGGACCGCAAGGGCCACCGAGCCTGCACCTTGGGTATATTCACCGGTACTGCCGAGGTCGTATTTGGCCAAATCTGAGGCTACAACGATAGCAACTTTATCACGGTTTTGGGCTGCCCAAAGGCAGGCGTTTTCTAAAGCATCAACTGCGCTTACACAGGCGAAGATCATGTCGACTGCATCTACATTTCGTAGACAATCGGACCCGTACTCAGTAGATAACTGGTTTTCCACCAAATCCAAAATATAAGTGGCCGTAGGCTTCGCGCTATCTAGGGCGCTTTCAGTTCCTAAGTATAGGCGTCCTATGGTAGAGGGGCGGATGTTTTCTGATTGAATTAGGCGTAATACGGCATTGGCTCCCATAGTGGCAGCATCCTCGTCGATATCTGGGAAAGACATCGAGGTTAAACCCAATCCTTTGTTGAGTTTTGCGTATTCAATGTCGCGCGCATTTGCCAAGGATTCAATGGGCAAATATTGCGAGGGTACGTAGTAGGAAATGGCGTGTATACCAACTTTCATAGGGCGGTGATGTGAAGTGTTTCTTTCGCTAAAAGCCGCATAAGAAGCGGCTAAATAACGAATAACTAACCACTTTATGCGGTAAAGGTTTGGATTTTGGCTTTTTTTTATAGAATCCCTAATTCGAGTTTGGCCTCCTCGCTCATCATGTCTTTATCCCATGGGGGATCGAAGGTGATTTCCACCTCGACATCGCGAACAGAATTCAATGCTCTGGACTTTTCTTTCACCTCCTGCGGAAGGCTCTCTGCCACTGGGCAGTTGGGTGAGGTGAGGGTCATGAGAATTTGAACGTCGCGTTCTGTGCTGACTTGGACATCGTAGATTAACCCCAGCTGGTAGATGTCCACTGGAATTTCTGGATCAAATATTGTGCAAAGGACTCCAACGACTTCCTCACCGATCTTTTGCATCTCTGCTCTGCTCAATTCTTCACTCATGGTTTCATGTATACCTAAGCAAATGCTAGGGCGTAAATTTTCATTTGTTTAATCATACTCATCAAGCCATTTGCTCGTGTTGGGCTGAGGTGATCTTTTAGTCCTATTTCCTGGATGAAATCGAGCTCCGCTTGTGCAATTTCTCTCGCCGGCTGCTCATCGAAAACATCAATGAGCATGGCTATGATTCCCTTGGCGATGATGGCATCGGCATCGGCCCAAAACTTTACGGCCTCTCCCTGCTTTTCTGCCTTGAGCCAAACCTTGCTTTGACAGCCCTGTACCAAGAGGTCTTCTTGCTTGTCCTCGTCGTTGAGTGGCTTCAAGCTTTTACCCATTTCGATGATGTGATTGTACTTATCCATCCAATCGTCGAAGAAGGCAAACTCGTCTACTAGCGCAGCTTGTTTTTCACTTATGGTCATAGGCAATCGTTTATCGCAACATGTTTACGGCACTCTCTAAAGCGGCTTTGAATAGGTCGATTTCTTCTTTGGTATTATACATCGCAAAACTAGCGCGTGCTGTACCTGCAATGCAGAATTGGTCCATAATAGGCTGCGTACAATGCTGCCCAGTGCGAACTGCGACGCCCTGTTGATCGAGCAATACGCCTAAATCGTAAGGGTGAGTACCGTCGATAAGGAAACTCAACACGCTCGCTTTAAGGTCCGCCGTTCCGATTATTGTAAAACCTTCAATGCTACTTAAGCTATCCGTCGCATAGTCGAGCAACTCCGCTTCATGTTGGGCGATGGTCTCGATGCCTATACTGTTCATGAAATTCAATGCTGCTCCGAAACCGATCACTCCTTCGATGTGCGGTGTACCCGCCTCAAACTTATGTGGGATCTCAGCGTAGGTGCTCTTTTCTAAGGTCACTGTGGCAATCATTTCACCGCCGCCCTGATAGGGCGGTAGGGCTTCGAGTCGTTCTCGTTTGCCGTATAGGATACCCAATCCGGTAGGTCCGTACATCTTGTGTGAGGCGAGGGTGAAAAAGTCCAAATCCCAATCCTGTACATTCACCTTGGCGTGCGGACCACTTTGTGCACCGTCAACTAGGGTCCAAGCTCCGACCGCCTTGGCGCGCATCAAAATGGTGCTAACAGGGTTGATAGTACCCAGTGAATTTGAGATGTGATTGAAGGCCACCATGGCTGTGTTTTCGTCGATGATTTCCTCCAATGAATGGAGAACGAGCTCCCCTTTTTCATTGATAGGAATGTAGCGCAAGGTTGCCCCGGTGCGTTCACACAACATCTGCCAAGGCACGATATTGCTGTGGTGTTCTAGGGCGGTGATCACTACATTTTGGTGCGGTTTGATCAGGGTGCCCATGCCGAAAGCAATGGTATTGATGCTCTCAGTAATGCCTCGTGTAAAGATGATCTCTGCGGATTCGCGAGCACCAATATGTTCGCGTACCTGCTCTCGCACGCCTTCCATGGCATCCGTCGCACGCTGGCTTAGGGTGTGGACACCACGGTGTACGTTGGCATTGTCGTTATAGTAATAATGACTGATGGCATCAACCACGGCAACCGGTTTCTGCGTGGTGGCAGCATTGTCCAAATACACCAAGGGTCGCCCGTGGACTTGTTGGTCCAGGATGGGGAATTGAGATCGGATGTAGTCGATATCGTAGGCCATTAGAGGGCGAATTCCAAGTTAATGCCAAGTTTATCAGCGATGACGCGGTTCAAGCGTTTTTCGAGTTGTGGAATCTTCACATACTCCAAGGCGTCCGAAGCAAAGGCATAGGTCATCAAGCCTTCCGCCTCTTTCTTTGGAATACCGCGCGAGCGTAAGTAGAATAGGGCGTTTTTATCCAACTGGCCAATGGTACAACCGTGTGAACACTTCACATCATCTGCAAAAATCTCGAGCTGAGGTTTAGTATCCACCTTCGCACGCTCACTCAGCAAAATATTGTCGTTTTGCTGGAAGGCATTGGTCTTTTGGGCCTTCTGACGCACCATCACCTTACCGTTGAATACTCCATGGCTATTTCCGAGGTAAATGCCTTTGTACAACTCACGGCTGTAACAATTTGGCTCTCTGTGGTCTACTAATGTATGATGGTCGACAGTTTGACCATCATTAATTATGGTCACCCCATCCATGTGGCTCTCTGTATTTTCGCCGTCGGCGTAGAAGTGTAAGTTATTACGGACCAATTTCCCTCCGAAGCTGTACGTCCCAACATGCACATTGCTGCCGCGCTCTTGCACCACGTGAGTGTTGTCGACTAGGGAAGCGTGGAGCGTATCGTTTTGCACTTTGTAGTAACTCATCCGAGCATCGACATCTGCAAAGACTTCACTGACAAAATTTGTGAAGTTTGGCTGAGTACCAATGTTTTGGTGACGCTCGACGATTTGTACCTCGGCATTTTGTTCCACAACGATGAGGTTACGGTTTTGGGCAAAAGCCGGACCGTTTTCATCGGTAGTGAGGTATAAGATCTCGATGGGTTTGTCTACCGTTTGATCGCGCTTGATACGTACGAAGGCACCATCATCTGCAAAGGCGGTATTCAGGTCTACAAAGGTGGTGCCCTCTGGCGCGGCTTTCCCGAGGTAGTCGCCGATGACATCTGGGTACTTGTTCAAGGCCGCCGCGAAGGTGCAGATATCAAAGCTTTGATGCGTACTTTCGCTCAACCATGAGCTGTACTTGCCATTGATGAAGACGAGCTTATAGGTATCGAGGTCGCTTAAGAGGTATTTATTGATATCCGCAAAAGACACGGCATCATCACCTTTAAGTAGGATGCGGTAATCTCGCTTGAGTATCGGCTTTAGGTTGGTGTACTTCCACTCTTCGTTTTTCGTTGTAGGGAAGCCCTGTTTTTCGAAGCGGTCCATGGCTTTTTTGCGCAAGGACACGACGCCGAGGTTGCGACTTCCGTTGAGCTGTGATTCAGCAACGAGGAAGGAAGAAAGTAAATCTTGTGCTAAATCTGTCATGCGTTTTCTGCCTTTATCCAGTCGTATCCACGTTCTTCGAGTTCATGGGCCAATTCTGGTCCGCCACTCTTGACTATTTTCCCTGTATACAGGACGTGTACGAAATCCGGTTTGATGTAGTCGAGTAAACGCTGGTAGTGTGTGATGACCACGACGGCGTTGTCTTTGCTGCGTAGCTTGTTCACACCGTTCGCGACGATGCGAAGGGCATCAATATCCAAACCAGAATCGGTTTCATCTAAGATGGCCAATTTTGGTTCTAGCATCGCCATCTGGAAGATCTCGTTGCGCTTTTTCTCACCGCCCGAGAATCCTTCGTTCAAGCTGCGGCTCAGGTAGCTCTTGTCCATTTCTAGCAGGGCACTCTTCTCACGCATTTTGGCTAACATCTCGCGGGCTTCCATCGAATCTTCGTCGCGGCTTTTACGGCTTTCGTTGATGGCGGTCTTGATGAAGTTGCTCACGCTTACCCCAGGAATTTCAACTGGGTATTGGAAGCTCAAGAAGATGCCTTTGTGGGCACGCTCTTCTGGATCGAGGTCCAAGAGGTCTTCGCCTTCGAAGTCGATGGCCCCGTCGGTCACTTCGTAATCTTCACGACCGGCGATGACGCTGCTCAAGGTCGATTTACCAGAACCGTTGGGTCCCATGATGGCATGTACTTCGCCAGCATTGATTTCTAGGTTAATGCCCTTGAGGATTTGGTTATCTTCTACTTGGGCTTTAAGGTCTTTGATTTTTAGCATGATCTTATCCTACGGAACCCTCTAGAGAGACCTCCAATAGTTTTTGTGCTTCTACGGCAAACTCCATAGGAAGCTGGTTGAGTACTTCTTTACAATAGCCATTTACGATGAGTGCGATGGCCTCTTCCGTTCCAATACCGCGCTGGTTACAATAAAATAATTGGTCCTCTCCAATTTTCGAAGTGGTCGCCTCATGCTCAATCTGTGCCGTCGGGTGCTGTGCTTCGATGTACGGAAAGGTGTGCGCGCCACATTGATCGCCCATCAATAGGGAATCACATTGGCTGAAGTTTCTTGCATTTTCGGCACGAGCACCGACTCGAACAAGACCGCGGTAGCTATTGTGGCTCTTTCCAGCGCTGATCCCTTTGGAGATAATGGTGCTCTTTGTGTTTTTACCCAAGTGGATCATCTTTGTTCCGGTATCGGCTTGCTGAAATTTGTTGGTCACCGCCACGCTGTAGAATTCACCGACACTGTGATCGCCTTTTAATATACATGAAGGGTATTTCCAGGTCACTGCAGAACCGGTTTCTACTTGGGTCCAGCTGATCTTCGCATTTCGCTCACATAGACCGCGCTTGGTCACAAAGTTGAAGACCCCACCTTTGCCTTCGGCGTCGCCAGGGTACCAGTTTTGTACGGTGCTGTATTTGATTTCGGCATCGTCCATCGCGATCAATTCGACCACCGCCGCGTGCAGCTGGTT
>DMCR01000128.1:472-853 GCA_003445735.1 Cryomorphaceae bacterium | reverse complement strand
CGCGTGCAGCTGGTTTTCATCGCGTGAAGGCGCTGTGCATCCTTCGAGGTAGCTCACGTACGATCCTGCATCAGCGACCACAAGCGTACGCTCGAATTGGCCCGTACCGGCTTCATTAATTCTAAAATAGGTGCTTAATTCCATCGGACAATGCACCCCTTTTGGGATATAACAGAACGACCCGTCGGTGAACACGGCACTGTTAAGCGCGGCGTAGAAATTATCACGTTTCGGAACGATGGTTCCAAGATGTTTGCGGACCAATTCTGGGTGCTCCTGAATGGCTTCACTCATCGAACAGAAGATGATGCCCTTTTCCGCCAACGTCTTTTTAAAGGTGGTGGCCACAGAAACAGAATCCACCACCACGTCCATGGCGAC
>DMCR01000128.1:0-140 GCA_003445735.1 Cryomorphaceae bacterium | reverse complement strand
CCGCTCAATCGCTTTTGTTCGTCCAAACTAATACCCAAACGCTCGAAGGTCTTGAGTAGCTCCGGATCTACTTCGTCCAAGCTGTCTAATTCTTTCTTCTGCTTTGGTGCGCTGTAGTATGAGATCGCTTGGAAGTCTGG
>DMCR01000079.1 GCA_003445735.1 Cryomorphaceae bacterium | reverse complement strand
GCGTCTTTTTTAGTCGTTTCAAAACTGATGGGCATGGGCGCATGTAGGGTGGCCAATCCTTGTTGTACCCCGTGGCACAAAAACGTGGTGAAATCTGAAAAACCCACGAGCCATTTCGGATAGTTCTGAAGTGCCCCCCAATCCACTGCATCTACGATCTCCGCACTTCCGTATCCGCCACGCACATTCCAAATAGCCTTGACCTCGGGATGGTGTACCAGTGTATTGAAATGGGACACTCGCTCTTCAATGGTACCGGCTAACTGGTGGTGTTGGTTTAGAATACCCGGTTCGTAATAGACCTTGAAGCCTGCGCCTTCCAAAACCGACTTTGCGGTTTCGATCATTTCGGGAAGGGCAAATCTAGCCGTAGCACTAATGCCGATGGTATCTCCAGGAATCAGGAATTGTGGCGTGGTTTGTTTCATTACCCGAAAAATACCCAATAAATGCGCATTATCTTCGCGGTATCGTTTAAACGTTTTCAAAAAGGAATGAGTACGAACAAAAAAATCATGGTGACTGCGGCCTTGCCGTACGCCAATGGTCCCATACACATCGGGCACCTCGCGGGGTGCTATCTGCCGTCGGATATCTATGTTAGGTATCTAAGAATGCGGGGCCGTGATGTGAAGTTCGTCTGTGGCTCCGATGAACACGGGGTGCCTATTACCATCAAAGCAAAGAAAGAGGGCATCACCCCGCAGGATGTGGTGGACCGTTACAACGCTATGATGAAAGGCGCGTTCGAAGAATTTGGAATCAGCTTTGACCACTACAGCCGCACCTCAAGTCCTCAACACCACAAAAACGCCCAAGAGTTCTTCAAAACCTTGATGAATAAAGGTGCCTTGGTAGCGAAGGAAACGCAGCAATACTTTGATCCGGAAGCGGGCCAATTCCTTGCTGACCGCTACATCATTGGGACTTGTCCTAAATGTGGCCATGAAGAAGCCTATGGCGACCAATGTGAATCTTGTGGCACATCGTTGTCGCCCACAGAACTGATCAATCCCAAGAGTGCCCTCAGTGGCGCCACCCCGGAGTTGCGCAACACCACGAACTGGTTTTTGCCTTTGGACGAACTCTCGGAGGACCTACGTGCCTTTTTGGAGAGCCGCGAAGGCTGGAAGCCGAACGTGATGGGCCAATGCATGAGTTGGCTCAACGCAGAGGACGGTCTGCAGCCGCGTGCCATGACACGTGATTTAGATTGGGGTGTGCCCGTTCCAGTCGAAGGCGCCGAAGGAAAAGTGATGTATGTGTGGTTTGATGCGCCCATTGGCTACATCAGCGCCACTCAAGAACTCCTGCCCAACGATTGGGAAGATTACTGGAAAGGCGACAACGCTAAGATTGTACACTTCATCGGAAAGGACAATATCGTTTTCCACTGCATTATTTTCCCTGCCATGCTTCAGCAGCATGGTGAATATGCCTTGCCGACACAAGTACCTGCGAACGAATTCCTCAACCTTGAGGGACGTAAGCTGAGTACCTCAAAGAATTGGGCCGTTTGGCTTCACGAATACCTTCAGGATTTCCCAAGCCAGCAAGATGTCTTGCGCTACGCATTGACAGCAACAATGCCGGAGACTAAGGACAATGATTTTACTTGGGCCGATTTCCAACAGCGCAACAACAGCGAACTTGTAGCGGTCCTAGGTAATTTCGTCAATCGAGTTATGGTCCTCACCCATAAATATTTTGAGGGTGTAGTCCAACAGCCTAATGTGTTGACCGATGCTGATCGTGAAGCTCTAGCTGCGATGACCCAATACGGCCGTCGCATCGCCAAATCAATCGAAGCCTTTAAATTCCGCGAGGCCTTGAATGAAGCGATGAACGTTGCTCGACTAGGGAACAAATACCTCCAAGAACAAGAACCTTGGAAGGTGTACAAGCAAGATGCTGAGCGTGCCGGTGTTGCACTTTTCGTTGCGACCCAAATCATGGGTGCCGCTGCCATAGTGTTCGAACCATTCTTACCCTCTACTGCCGGAAAACTGCGCAACATGCTAGGTTTATCGGAAGGATTCCGTTGGGAAGATACGAACGAAGAAACCATCATCTCCGGTGGGATACAACTGGGCGAAACCACCTTGCTCTTCTCAAAAATTGAGGATGAACAGATGGAAGCACAGCGCCAAAAATTGGAAGCTGCAGCATCGCCGTGATTAGGTAATTATTGGCCCCGTAGTTCAACGAATAGAATGCAGGTTTCCGGTACCTGAGATAAGGGTTTGATTCCCTTCGGGGCTACAAAAACCCGCGCAATAGGCGCGGGTTTTTTATTATGCATTAACAGCTATTTGCGAGGATGAATATGAGATATTTCGTTACGCGGTCATCCCCATCAGTGGGTGAGAAAACGACTTTAAGTGTGATGTTTTCTACGAGGCAAAACGATTTTATCTGCTCTTCTACTTGGATGTATTCCACAAATGAGTAATGATAATCACCACACTCTTTTCGAACAAGTTCCTTAAAGTCTTCGATGGAAATATTAGGATTCCACGCCTGTTCCTCCTCTGTATATTTGTATAAGTCGACGATATCATAACTCATTTCTAGCGCACGCCACTCTGAAGTAAAATCAGGTTCTTCAATGTCACAGAAATCTCCGTCTCCCGAGATTCCGATTCCACCCTTGTACCTTTGGAATAAAGAAAATGTACCAGGCTCTTTTGAAATAAACCTCAGTGTCAAATTTTGGCTGAATGCGTCGTTTCGAAGCAAATTCATGGTTTGGTCTAAATCAAAGAAGATCTTAACCGTATCTAAGCTTTCTCGTTCGGAAATCTCTGCAATTTTTGAACCTGTGTTTTGCTGAAAGAATGAAGAATGAATATCAAATTCATCTAACAGGACATAATTTGATTCAGAATCTACAAACTTCACGTTTTCAAAGTGTCCATTCTGATTCACTTGGACATACCTTTTATTGGTTGTTTCATCCAGATGAAAGTCAATATCTATGAGAGTGCTGTGCTCATCCGGTATAATCACTTTGAATATGCTCGAGAACTCAAATCTCTGTTTAATAGGATCGAAGGAATACGGGATACTTGGTGAATAACGTCTTGCTTCAAATTCATGAAAATCATAGCCCGTGTAATACAACTCGCTAGAAAGAAGAAATCCTTCGATAGGCTTTCCTTCTGCGCTCAAGGTTAAAGCCCAGTGCTGCTGGTATTGATCTTTGGCAGCGATTAGAAAATAATTCTCTTCTGCATGAATGATATTGGTGTTCTTGATTTCGCTGAATTCCCTAAACCTTATAAAGCCACTCTTGTGACGATTGACATTCCTGTCATCAATTTTTTCACCAATTAATTGAGCAATTTTTATGGAATCGTCTTCAGTTAAGTTTAACTGCTTGATGTTTCCAACGTTAAATTCATTCCAGCTTGATGAATATTGCGATTTAATACCTCCAATTTCTTGACCAAACAGGTTGAGATTTATTGAGAGTAGCAAACAACAAGAGAGTATGTTTCGAAAAGAAGTCAAGCGTAATCGTACTTTGTAAAGATTAAGACTTAGATAATTTCTTAAGCTGTTGCTTAAAGGTAAAAATAATTGTCTTCAGGCATGGAATTTGCAAAATATGAGACCGTTGGAAGCCCTTTAAATAAGCCTGAAATAAAGCACTACATATGAGTAAACGAATTAGAACATTTACACTTTTATTCTCTTTATCCCTATTGGTTTCAAGCTGTATGAACTGGGCTGCACGTGCAGTAGCAAAACTGCCAGAAGTAACAGCAGTAAATAAATCCTACGACTATTCTGGTAAAGTCATTATCATAGGTGCTGGTGCGTCAGGACTGGCAGCGGCTAATATTCTTGAACGAAATAAAATTGATTACCTAATTCTCGAAGCCACAGATAGGTTTGGCGGCAGGCTAAAAAAAGACACTACCCTTGCAGATTTTCCGATAGATCTAGGTGCAGAGTGGATCCATAGCGATCCAATTGTTTTAAATAAGATCAAGGGGGTGGCTGGAAATACGATAGAAGAAGATCTTGTCCCTTATCATCTCAAGAGCGGTGCGAAATGGGACGGTTCTAAGATTAAAGAAGTTTCAAAGGCGGAATTAGATTTTAGGTACCGATTCTTACCTGAATCTAAATTTAAGTCATCTACGTGGTATGATTTTGTAAAGCAAAATCTGGCCAAATCGGTCAAATCCAAAATCCATTTTAATTCACCTGTTACCTCCATTGACTACACAGAGGATCAAATAATTGTCAAAACTGTTGAAGGAAAAACCTATAAAGCAGACCGCGTATTGGTCACGGTCTCAGTTGGAGTTTTGAAGTCAGAAACCATTCAGTTTACCCCGGCTTTAGATATTAAAAAGCGAAGAGCTATTGCAGCCATAAATTTTCGACCGGGTTTAAAGGTTGCTTTGAAATTTTCAGATACCTTTTATCATAATGCCATTGAGTGCGCGTCAAATTCGGGAGAACGCGCCTATTATGATATTGCATTTGGGAAAAAAACGGAATCACATATTCTTGGATTTTTGTGCACCGGTGAAGAAAGCATGAGATACATAGAGCATTCTTCAGACGAGGCACTTGTACAGGTTTTAATTAAAGAATTGGACCAGATGTATGCAGGTCGGGCAACGGAATATTTTACGGGCGAATACCGAATTGAGAAGTGGAGTGAATATGAATTTACTCGAGGCACATGGACACAAGCTTTTGAGGAAAGCCCACATCACCTGAAACATTTAAATAGGTCTTTAAAAGACAAAGTATTTTTCGCGGGGGAGATAAATGATCCTTATAGACAGATGGGAGTACCAGGTGCAATCTTATCTGGTTATCATTCGATTGATAGGGTGCTTTCTGCACCATAAACTGAAAGGGAGTCTACCAAATGAATAAGGCCCCCATTTCTGGAGGCCTTTGGAATACTCTGATATAAACTTAAAGCTGTTTTACGTTAACAGCGTTCAATCCTTTCTTTCCTTCTGTTAATTCAAATTCTACCGTATCACCTTCAGAAATCTGGTGAACAAGACCTGTCACATGGACAAAGTACTCGGTATCTGAATCATTGTCTTTAATAAAGCCAAATCCTTTGTCAGTATTAAAGAACTTTACTGTTCCTTGATTCACAATTAGTTATTTAATTACACCAAAGGTGAGGCTAAATATTTGACTTTTAGCTGTGTGAGTCAAAATTTTATTGAATTTACGATCCTTCGTGCCCATTTGATAAGTTAATTCGAATTTAATTTACGCAGTATGTAATTATGCTAATAGCTCTTTTTCATTCTCGACATCAAAGCTTAAGAGCTTTGGATCAAGTCTTGTAAGTGCTTCGCCTAAAAACTCTTCATCAACCGGTACTTTGAAATGTAGAAAATCATTTAGGTAATGTTTATTAAAGGAATAAAATGCCTCTATTGCTTGGTCTACTGAGTCAAAGAACTGAGGTTTAGAAAAAGTTATTTGGGTTTTAATTACGGGCTGTCGGAGTACATTCCAAAAGTGTTTAAGAAAATGTTTGACAAATCCACTTTTCAAAGAGTGATAATATGGAACGTTTTTATTTATGTACTTAAAGCACATAAAGGTTATGGGGACATTGGCCCCAATGGCAAGTTGAAATAGACCAGGTTTAACGGGATAAATATCATGCGTTCCAGAAGTTCTTCCTTCAGGCGAGGTCATTATACACATATTTTTTCTGAACCTCGATTCTGCTTCACGGAGTACTTCTACACCAGCTTTTCGGTTATGTCTTTCAATCCATATAACCTCTAATGCCCGTCCAAACCAACCAATAAATGGCCAATTTTTGAAATTACTTGCGGCTATTAAACTAGTGGGATGTTTAATTAGGTTAATGAACATTACATCGAGATAAGAGGGATGATTAACTAAAATCAACTGACGATACTTTTGACGGTCTCCAATAATATTGTAGGAGAGTCCCAATACTTTACCCATACAAAAAACACCAAATCTCATTACGGAATGGGCAGCTTCTCGACCAAATATTCTGGAGCAAACTACTAGAATACTTGTAATTAAAAAGAGAGATATCAGTATGCTAAAGCGCAAGAATGCGAGGATGTGTGTCATTGTTACTAAGTATGGTGCCACAAAATACAAATTCAAACTATTTGTGCACCAAAACTTCCTCATCGCGTATCTTTGAATTCCGCAAAGGGCTATTAGCTCAGTTGGTTTAGAGCGCTGCCTTGACAGGGCAGAGGTCACTGGTTCGAATCCAGTATAGCCCACAAAGAAAAAGATGCAGCACTGTGTCACCAGTGCACGGCTTTTCTTTGGGTACAAGGATGTGTTTTTAGATTTTTCGCCTGCAGCGAAAAATCCATAACTTCTCAGAATGAAATTTTCAATCCATGCCCAAAATCATCCATGCCATCTCTGGACCCCGAAACATCAGCACGGCGCTGATGTACAGTTTTGCCCAGCGTCCCGGTTGCGTGGTGATTGATGAACCGATGTACGGGGTGTACTTGAAGAAATTAGACCCGGATCACCCTGGAAAAAAGGAGACGCTCGTTCAATGGCCAACTACGATTGAAGGGGTGCGTGACCAAGTTGCTGCGCTCTCTTCCTACGACGAGATTTACCTAAAAAACATGGCGCATCACATGGATGGCGAGCCTTGGTATTGGGTGGAGCCATCAGCTTACGTGTTTTGGATCCGTCATCCCCGCAAGGTGGTGCACAGCTTCACGCAGGTGATCGACACGATGAGTCCGTTTGACATCGGTTTGAATGAGCAATGGGAGCAGTGGGTACAATTATCCCAATTTCCCGGACCTAAAATCATCGTGGATTCCGATGAAATGTTGGCTAATCCAGCGAAAAATATGCCCTTAATTTGTGAGGCCTTAAGCTTGCTCCCACGCGCGGAAATGCTCTCCTGGACACCAGGCCATAAGGCCTATGACGGACCGTGGTGGCCGCATTGGTACGCCAACGTCCACAAGAGCACGGGCTTTGGTCCGGCTAAGGCAATGCCAGCACCGCTGCGCCCGGATCACGAAGCCGTGGTGGAAGCTACTTTGCCGGCTTATGATGCTTTGTACAAACAACGATTACAATTCGAATAATATGTTACAACAATTCGATTCAAGAAATAAGGATATCCAAGTATGGGTAGACGATGGCCTAGTGCACCGCGAAGATGCAAAAGTCAGTGTATTTGATAGCTCTGTGCAAGGCGGTGATGCCGTATGGGAGGGCATGCGCGTATACAAGCACGGCGTGTACTGTCTTGATCGTCACCTCGACCGCCTCGAGGATAGCGCCATTGCGATGGCTTTCGAAGGGGTCCCGTCGCGGGATTTCATCCAAAAGGCCATTCAGACCACACTCCAAGCCAATGGCATGACTGACCATACCCATATCAGGTTGACCTTGACCCGTGGCGAAAAGATTACCTCCGGAATGGATCCGCGGCTGAACCAGAAAGGTTGTACGCTCATTGTGTTGGCCGAATGGAAGCCGCCAGTGTATGACAATGACAAAGGTATCCGTATCATCACTTCGGCAATTCGTCGCAACAGCCCGATGCACTTGGACTCGAAAATTCACCATAATAACTTGATCAATAACATCCTCGCAAAGATTCAAGCGAACCAAGCGGGGGTGGATTCGGCATTGATGTTGGATAACCTAGGATTTATCGCAGAGATGAACGGAACGAATATCTTTATTGTAAAGAATGGGAAGCTCTTGACCCCCAAGGCGGATGCTTGTTTACACGGTATTACCAGGGCATTGGTGTTGGAATTGGCGCGAGAACACGGCATATCCGTGGAGGAGCGCAACCTCTCGCTGACCGAACTGTATTCCGCCGACGAGGCTTTCGGTACAGGTTCTATGGGAGAGTTAACCCCCATAACAGAGGTAGACGGCCGCACCCTCATCAACCGCTCAGGTACCCAAATCACTCAAGAACTTATTAAAATATTCGAAGGCACCCACGGAAAGTGGAGTACGCCTATTGATAAGCTGTGAGTTGAAATTATCTTTGAGAGATGAAACCAATATTCATGAAGAAAATCACCCTCTTTTTATTTGCCCTTTTATCGGTCCAAATCTCTGCGCAGAACATTAGCGGCTGCATCACATCGATGCCGGATTCCATTTCGAATATCAAAGTGGCATATGTGCGTGGGAAAGGATTGGCAGTTAAGCAGGAGATTCCTGTAAATAACGGCTGTTTCAATGCAGCGTGGGAGCACCCCGAACAAGGGATTTTCATCGTTTACATCGATGGGGGGCACACTTTTGATATGGTCGTATCCAATGGGAACCTGAAGATACAAGGGGACTACAATGCCTTAGAAAAGGTCCAATTATCTGGTCCGGGTATTGAGGAATTTAATGGGTTTAAGGGCTTATTGAAATCGGACCCGAATGAAGAGCAAATTCGCAATTACCTACTTGCCATTAAGGACAATGGACTCCGAGAATTTTTGCTGCCACAGATATTGCCATTGAATCCAGATACAAATGTGTACTGGTTGCGCAGTCATTTCTGGGATTACACGAACCTCAGATCTAAAAGCACCATCATTAATCCGTTCTTCGAAAAGAATAGAAAAATCTATTTCGAGCAAGTATTAGGGCACGATCCGGATACAGTTATTAAGCATTTAAATACGCTTCTAAATTCTCCGATGGATGATCAGGTTCGTAAGGTGCTCGTCAGCACGGCTACATATCACTATGAGACTTCAAATTATATGGGGGAGGACAAGGTGTTTGTTTGGCTGGCTCAAACGTTTTATAATTCCGGCTTTGCCGATTGGATGGACAAAGATGATTTGGCAAAAATCAAGGAGAAATCAGACGGATTGAGTACAGAACTCATTGGAAATCCAGCAAGAGATTTTGCCTTCGACACCAAAGACCGTGGCCGTATCAAATTAACAGATGTACAAAGCCCCATCACCATCCTGTACTTCTGGGACAGTACTTGTGGGCACTGTAAGAAAGAGACGCCTCGATTGAAGAAATTCTACGAAGAATACAAAGACAAAGGGGTAGAAGTGGTGGCGATCACATTGGAAAACGAATTCACCTCTTGGAATAAGTACATTGATGAGAATGAGCTTACTTGGATCAACGGCTATGAAAGTGATTTCGAACGCCCGAACTTCTTGTGGTATTATTATATCCCAACGACTCCGAAGAAGCTAGTCTTAGATAAAGACAAAAAGATCATCGCCAAGAACCTCGATGTGGAAACTACGCTCCGCACCTTCATCGACGACTATTTGGCGGGGAAAGTCAAATAAAAAAGGCGCCCATTGGGCGCCTTTTTTATCGAATGACCTCAAATTATTTTTCGGTTCCCGCTCCAGCAGGCTTGCTACAACAGCTTTTTTTCTCGCCGGCAGCAGCAGTTTGCTTAGGCTTATCCGCACAAGATGCGCTAGCCGTTGCCTTTTCAGAGCAGCAAGATTTCTTCTCTACCATGGCAGTTTCTTTCTTATCAGAACAAGCTTTAGCTTCGCCAGCTTTCTCAGAACAGCAAGATTTCTTCTCTGCCTTTGCCATCGCGCCGTGATCGTATTGTTCAGTGCAAACGTGCTTAGATTCAGCGTTTTGTGGCTTTTCTTGGGCGCTAGCAGCTACAGTGAAGGCCAGGAAGCTTAGGGTAAGGACAAATTTTTTCATGGGTTTTTGTGTTTTAAGAACTTGAAGTTAATGAAAACTAGGGGTTAACCCCTTGAAAGGTCATAAATGTTCTTATTTTTGTGCTTAAATACAAAGGATTCAAAATGAAAAAGGTACTTGTAATGGCTTTTGCAGCTGCGTTCACGTTGACCAGCTGTGTAAGTAAGCAGAAATACGTTGAGCTTGAAGAATTACAGAATGCAACTTCTGATAAGTTGAGCAATACTAAAATGGAGTTAGCTGCTATGACTGCACAACGGAATGCTCAAGCAGAACAGTTGGCAGAACTAAAAGCAGATAAAAACAACTTGGCAAAACAAGTGGGTGATTTGACTGCAATGAGCGCTACCAATGCCGAGAATATGGAAAAAACATTGGAAAGCATCAACGAGAAGGATTTAACGATTACTCGTTTGCAAGATGCTGTAAACCGTAAAGACAGCGTGACGTTCGCCCTGGTAAGCTCATTGAAAGGTGCGTTGGGTGATTTGAACGATGAAGATGTTCAGATTAGCGTTGAGAAAGGTGTGGTTTACGTAAACTTGAGCGACAAGTTGATGTTCCGTCCAGGTTCGGCTTACGTTAGCAAGGATGCGAAAGCAGTTCTTGGTAAAGTGGCTAAAATCATGAAAGCCAAATCAACCTTAGAAATCTTGGTAGAAGGTCACACTGATACTGACCCAATCGCTACAGAATGTATTAGCGACAATTGGGAACTAAGTGCTCTTCGTGCGACTAACATCGTTCGCGTATTGCAGAACGACTTTGAAATCGCTCCAGAGCGTATGACTGCGGCAGGTCGTGGTGAGTACGTCCCAGTGGCAACTAACGAAACTCGTGAAGGTCGCGCTGCGAATCGTCGTACTCGCATCGTTGTATTACCAAAGTTGGACGAATTCAACAAGTTGATCGAGGAAGGATTGAACTAAGGTTTTTTCAAACATTATATGAACCCGGCCTTGTGCCGGGTTTTTTTTGATCCAATTTTGGCGTTACCTTATAGGCAACTCGAAAATCACAAGATTATGTTAGATTACTTCATTATGGGTGGCCCGCTGTTTATGGGCATCCTTACTTTAATTCTTTTGTTGATGATTTATGGCGCTGTGCGCAAGCGCTACGTAAAGGAATTGGGTCTTTTGGCCGTTGCGGTTGGCTTTATGGGTCAATTACTAGGTCTTTTCGGAGCCTTCGAAGGTATCGAGCAGATGGGCGGCGTCAGCCAACCTATCCTTGCTGGCGGTCTAAAGGTATCGAGTATCACTTCGGTTTATGGTTTGCTTATCTACATCGTGAGCCTTGTGATTCAAATCGCTAGGAAATTCACTAGGAAGTAAAATTTTTCCGCACCAATAAAAAAGGCGCCCGGAGGGCGCCTTTTTTGTGCAATATTTTTCCCGCTTACGGACACTCCGCACGCGTTACCGTCAAATAAGATGGTGTATTTCCACCACCGGCTGTAGTGGAATCCAAAACACCCGGATCAACACAAGTATCTTCCACGGTGAGGGCTGAATTATTTAATTGGTACTGGAAACCGTCCCAACTGTAATCGTCTTCATAGACATCACAATCACAGAATCCATTTCCACACGAGGATAGGGCAAAGCCTAAGCCTAAGATTAGTAGGGCTTTTTTCATAAGTTTAATTTTTAGCGAGTTTGTTCCTCACCAATATAGGGACTTTATCCCTAATGAATCAGACTGTTGGGAGCATAAGGTAAATTCGCCTTCTCTGCTACCTTATCCACCACATCTGTAACGTGGATGATTTCATGACTGCTTCCCGTGCTTACCCCAGCACCCATTATCAAGAACGGCACATGTGTATCATAGGTATAGCCTGAACCGTGAGTTGAACCCGTAGCACCATAGAAAATGCAATTCGGTTGAAGCTGGAAGATCAAATCACCCGCAAACCTGATTTGATATCCCTCATGAAGTTTTTTAGCTAATTCCTCGTTGCCCGGTCTACGTATTTCATCTG
This sequence comes from Cryomorphaceae bacterium, assembly GCA_003445735.1. Lineage (GTDB taxonomy): Bacteria > Bacteroidota > Bacteroidia > Flavobacteriales > Schleiferiaceae > UBA10364. The sequence goes on along the minus strand of DMCR01000079.1, from coordinate 2,484 downwards.
CTGTATACACATGAACGAAGGGGTCTACTTGTTCGATGATTTTTGCAATATTCTCTGTATAAGGCTTGGCCCATTCATTCAAGTAGAGATGGTGATTGACGATTTTAGCCACGGCATTTTCCATATTCACTTCCACATCCATCTGCTTCATTATGGCATCATTCAGCATTGCCACTACATCGGCATTGGCATAGTTGCGCACATCATAGCCAAAGTTGCGCAAGTGATTTGGGTTTTCGCTCGCCCCATGATCTGCGGTGAGGTAGATGATGTACTGATCGCGACCCACTTTCTTGTCGAGGGCTTTGATGAGTTGGCCTAATTGCCCATCCAGCTTTAAATACATATCATGCACCTCACGTGAACGCACGCCCCAAGTATGTCCTGCATAATCCGGTGAAGAAAAGCTCACACCCAAAAAATCAGTAAACTCATCGTCCCCAAGATCCTCTTCTTTCAGCAGTAATAGGGCCATCTCCAATACCATTTCATTTCCGATAGGGGTCATTTTGAGTCTTTCTAGTCCCGATTCCCTGAATGCGCTATTAGAAGCATTGACCATATATTCTAAATCATATGGAAAACTAGAACTCTGCTTGTTTAATTTTGGCTCGTATGGATTCTCATCTTCCAAGCTCAACTCATATTTACGAGGTGATAATTCCAATCTCCAACCACGTCGCATTTCGTTCATTGCGAACTCCTCTCCGTTAAAGCTTCGCACATAGTCAGGTAATTGCTCCATATAATAAGAGGATGAGACAAAATGCATTGAAGCATCTAACCAAAAGGCTCCGTCCGCCATATGACCGGCCGGGAAAATAGCCCCACGGTCTTTTATACTAACCCCGTAGGTCTTCCCTCTATTGTTTGTATACAATTTGATACCATCTGAAAAAGTTAGCGCCCGTAAGTTTTTTGGAGAGCGTTTACTAGAGCTTTCGATTGTACCTAAAGGCTCTACATCCATATCCTGCGCACAATAAACCTCGCTAGCTGTGCGGTTGTCCCACCAATCATTCGCTACCACACCGTGGTATTTAGGTGTTGTACCTGTAGAAATGCTCGCATGCCCGGGGCCGGTATAGGTAGGAATGAAGTTATAATGTGTATTGGAATACGAAAAACCGCTGTCCATCAGAATTCTAAAACCACCATCAGGTGCAAACTGGTGGTCAAAGCGCTTTAAGTATTCCGCACGCATCTGATCAACCACAACTTGAACGATAAGCTTCGGTTGAGCCAAAAGATTTACGCTAAGTAGGATTCCGATAATTGCGATTCCAAGGCCTCTTTTTCTTCGTTGAGTTGCTCCCATATTTCCATTTTGCCGGTTACTACGGACTTTTTTTCTTCATACTTGGGATAAAAATCTGGATTAGCCATGAGTGCCTTGCATTCCTGCGGATCGGCGAGCTGCTCGTCCCAAGTGTTTATTTCTTCCTCTAAGTTCTCAATTTCTTGCTCAACTTCCTCCAATTTCCGGACTACACTGCGCAAATCTTTCTCCAGACGCTTACGCTCCTTGTAATCCAAGCCATTAGCAGCTTCTTCTTTGGCTTTTTGAATATTCTTTTGGGCCGATTTCGCCTCTACCTCGCGCATCGATTCCAATTTTCTTTGCTCGAGGTAGTATTCGATACCCCCCAAAATCGTTTTGACCTTGTAGTCCCTAAACTCAATAGTCTTGGTCACCAGCCCCTCCAAAAACTCACGGTCGTGGCTTACCACCAATAACGTTCCGTCAAAGGATTGAAGGCTCTGCTTCAGCACGTCCTTACTGTTCATGTCCAAGTGGTTTGTCGGCTCATCCATCACCAAGAAATTGATAGGATTGAGTAAAAGCTTACAAAGGGCTAAACGGCCGCGCTCCCCACCACTCAAGACTTTCACTTTCTTATCGACATCCCCACCTCTAAACATAAATGCGCCTAATAGACTACGGGCATGCTTGCGCATTTCTTCAGGAGAGGCATCCTCGATGGTCTGTAAGGCCGTTTTATTGCCATCTAAGGCATCCGCCTGGTCTTGGGCATAATAGCCCACCATCACGTTGTGACCGAGTTCCATCAACCCTTCTGCGGGAATCTCTTTCAGTAACGCCTTTACCAAGGTGGATTTTCCTTGACCGTTCTGTCCTATAAAGGCTACGCGATCGCCGCGCTCCACCTCCAAATCCACACCTCGCAATACTTGCAAATCGCCATAGGACTTTTTCACGCCCTCCGCCTTGACCACCACTTTACCGCTTCGCGGAGCCGGCTGGAATTTGAAATGCATAGCTGAGGTATCCATATCGTCCACTTCGATGCGTTCCATTCGGTCGAGTTTTTTGATCAAACTTTGCGCAAATGAGGCTTTACTGGCCTTCGCGCGGAACCGTTCAATCAATTCCTCAGTCTGCTTGATCTGACGCTCTTGATTTTTTGCGGTGGCCAATTGTTTCTCACGCAACTCCTGCCTTAAGGTCAAATATTTTGAGTA
>DMCR01000087.1 GCA_003445735.1 Cryomorphaceae bacterium | reverse complement strand
TGGCCCATGATTTCTTTAATGCTACTTGCATAACGTCCGCGGGCGCTGAAAACTTCCTCATAGATCTCGCCGTTTTTGTCGCGAGATAGACGGCTGTTTAGACCGTGGCTTACAGGACGTGTTGGATCAGCATTTTCTTTCGCAGCATAAAAAGCCTCTGCTTCTGCTTGCGTAATGTTTGGCGCATAGAAGTTTACGGCAGAGGAGAGTAGTAGGTCTACACCGTCTGCACGGTTCACTTTTTTTGCATCAAAGCTGGGGTCGAAGATAGCGCGTTGCGCTTCTTCCGATAGCTCAATATTTAGGTCTGCAAGCGTTTGAAGGAACCAATCTTGATCAAATTCAGCAGCAAACTTCGTGTTGCTATAGTGGTGGTGAATACCGTTAGCAAAGAATACGCGCTTGGCGTATACTACGAAATCGGAATAAGCGGCTGATTCCTTATCCACATTTTCACTAGAAATGATCGCTTCCAAAGAACGACGAATTTCTAGGTTGTGACGGTAATTACAATCCCACATGATATCGCGCCCTGCCAAACCGGCCTGAGTAAGGTGGTAGGCATAGATGCGTTGCTGTGGAGTTAGGTCGTCCCACGATGGGATTTTGTAGCGGAGTACTTTTATATCTGCAAAGCGGTCCACCTGCCACTGAAAGTCGCTGTGATTTTTTTCGGTGTGCATTTCTTCTTGAGGGTTGCAGGAGCTTAGGGCAATAGCTGATAAAGCTCCCATGAACAATACTCTTCTCATATGATACTGGGTAATTAGACCAGCAAGATAGTGCAGAATTCCAGCTTTGCTTCAACGCCGTTAGGAAAGGTCAAGCAACTGCATTAAATAAATGTCGGTAACCTAAAACTTATAGTCATATAAGCAAAATCAATACCTCTATTACTCTGATTGCTCAGCCTTATCGTAAATTGATAAAAATTTTGATCAAATGACTGAAAGCAAATGCCCATTCCATGGTTCATCAACTAAGATGGACCTTGGCACCCAAAACAAAGATTGGTGGCCGAATCAATTGAACCTAGATATTCTGCGTCAACATGATGCAAAAAGTAGCCCGCTACCAGAATTGGACTATAGGGAAGAGGTGAAAAAACTAGACCTCAATGCCGTTAAAGCAGACCTAAAGGCTGTGATGAATGACAGTAAAGACTGGTGGCCTGCAGATTACGGACATTATGGCCCATTCTTCATTCGTATGACCTGGCATGCCGCCGGAACCTACCGTACCGGTGACGGACGTGGTGGTGCTGCAACTGGAGCTCAACGTTTTGCTCCTTTGAATTCTTGGCCCGACAATGGAAACTTGGACAAAGCAAGAAGACTATTGTGGCCAATCAAAGAAAAGTACGGAAACAAACTGTCATGGGCTGATTTGTTAGTCTTAGCAGGGAATGTTGCCATCGAAGATATGGGTGGTCCTAACCACGGTACTGCTTTAGGTCGAGAAGATATTTGGCATCCGGAGAAAGACATTTACTGGGGCGCTGAAGACGAATGGTTAGGAGATAACCGTTATGGCGATACACGTCAGTCACTTGAGAATCCTCTTGCCGCAGTGCAGATGGGATTGATCTACGTAAACCCTGAAGGCCCGAATGCAAACCCAGATCCAGCACTTTCTGCTCAAGATGTACGCGAGACATTTAAGCGCATGGCCATGAACGATGAAGAAACTGTGGCCTTGACTGCGGGTGGACACACCTTCGGTAAAGCGCACGGTGCCGGTGATGCTGGACTAGTAGGTGCAGAGCCAGAGGGTTCACCCATCGAGGCTATGGGTTTTGGTTGGGCAAGTACTTACAAGTCAGGTAAAGGTGTAGATACGATCACAAGTGGTATCGAAGGACCTTGGACGACAAACCCAACCCAATGGGACATGGTCTACTTGGACCTCTTGTTCAAATACGAGTGGGAGTGCAAGAAAAGTCCTGCAGGAGCTTGGCAATGGCACCCCATCAACTGTGCAGAGGAGGATATGGTACCTCAAGTGGACGGTAGTGGAGAGAAAGTGTTGCCTATGATGACCACTGCAGACATGTCTTTGAAAGTAGATCCTGAGTACCGCAAGGTTTGTGAGCGCTTCAGAGCGAATCCAGAAGAGTTTGGTCAAGCCTTCGCTCGTGCTTGGTTCAAACTATTGCACCGTGACATGGGCCCAAAGAGCAATTATGTTACAGGTGATTATAAGGATGTTGATTATATCTGGCAAGACCCTATCCCAGCAGGAAGAACATTGACAAGTACCGAAGAAAATGGTGTGCGTGATGCTTTGAAAAACTGCGGACTCACTGTGCCAGAAATGGTCGAAACTGCTTGGGCGAGTGCCAGTACCTTTAGAGGTTCAGATAAGAGAGGAGGAGCAAATGGTGCTCGCATTAGATTGGCACCTCAAAAGGATTGGGAAGTGAATCGTCCGTCACAGCTCCAGAAGGTATTGGGCATCTATGAGGCCATTGCAGCGGAACATAATGCTAGCGTTGCTGATGTTATAGTTCTTGGAGGTGCTGTTGCCATCGAGATGGCCAGCGGGTCTAAAGTAGTTTCAACTACAGGTCGTGGCGATGCTACCCAAGAACAAACAGATGTCGATTCTTTCGAGCTTCTAAAGCCTAAAGCTTGTGGATTTAGAAACTACAGTGAAAAAGAGTTTGCAGTAAGTCCAGAGGAAATTATGCTAGATAAAGCCCAATTACTCGGGCTTACCCCTATAGAAATGATAGTTTTAGGCGCCGGTATGCGCGCTATGGGTGTATCCTACACTGGTGACGGTGTTTGGACAGAGGGTAATTTGGATAATCGCTGGTTCAAAACATTGTTATCTATGGACGTCTCATGGCATACCACTGGATACAACAGCTACGATGCTCGAAATAGAACAACGGGCGTAAAGGAACGTACCGCTTCACGCACAGATCTAGTCTTTGGCTCTAATTCAGAGCTGCGCGCAATTGCGGAAGTGTACGCTCAAGATGACAACAATGACAAGTTCGTACAAGATTTCATCAGTGCCTGGAATAAGGTTATGGATGCAGATCGATACGATCTTAAATAAACGAAAAGGGGCCGGAGACGGCCCCTTTTTATTTCCGTATTTTAATTCTAGCTCGTCTGAATCAAACATTTAAGTGGTCTAATTGAATCTTAAGCTAGGCTTTTAACACCTTAAAAGTTGAACCGAAGTGAGCAAGCCGATTTTTATTGTTTTATATTTCGGTCCTAAATGAATTGATTATGATAAAGTATCTAAGAACTGTTGTGATAACAGTTTTGGCAGCAGCTGCAGTGAGTTGCTCTGGTCCAGGAGAAGTCCATGAGTACTCGGTGAGTGATTTAGAGTTCACCCTCGAAGGTCCTTTGTTTGCAGGTCCAAATAGTGGTCAAGCTGAAATCACAGTAGACCTAAAGGAAATTCTAGGGGAGGCCTATACCGATGGGATGAGGATCAGCGATGCTCGTTTGACTTCTGCAGAAGTACTTCCGAATGACAGCCTTGGATTTAACGA
>DMCR01000066.1 GCA_003445735.1 Cryomorphaceae bacterium | reverse complement strand
TGGGAGAGGGGGAAGCCAATTTTTCGCTGCGCCTTCCCTGGCAAAGTCAAGTCCTTGAGTTGTTGCCAATATTCTGCGCTATGGGTACGCACTATGCGTTTTTCTGGGAGGAGTTCAGGATGGATGATTTGGTCCTTGGTTAGGGTGCCTTCGTACAACAGCTGCTCAGGGAGCAGGCTGTATTTCGCCATGGGAAACCTGTGGTTAGCAGGTAAAGGATGATGATAAATGGGTGCCCACGCGATTTTGATCATGCTACTGCCTCAACACAGCCCCTGCACGTTTGTTCAATTGGTCCACAATCTTCGAAACCATTTTGTCTACCGCCTTATCGTTCAAGGTTTTGTTGGCGTCTTGAAAGATCATTCCGATCGCGTAGCTCTTCTTATCGCTAGGTAACTTATCGCCTTCGTATACATCGAACAAGAAGATGTTTTGCAAGAGGCCACGACCCGTTTGGGTGATTATATCTTCTAAGTTTTGGTAGGATTCTTTTTGGTCGACCAAAAGCGCCACATCGCGGCGTACGGATGGGAACTTTGGTAGGTTTTCGAAGAGTTTGCTGCCTTGCTGCAAGACTAATTGGACACATTGCTCCCAATTCATCGAAGCATGCGCCACCGGTCCTTTGCAATCGAAGTGCTTCAACACCTTTGGATGTGCCATGCCCAGGAGTCCAATAGTACTCTTACCTGATTTGATTTCTACGTACTCGCTGTAGAGGGAGTGGCTACCAGCTTTAAAGGCGGCGTTCAGTCCCAACCTTTGAAGTAGGGCCTCCATCATTCCCTTCATAAAGAAGTATTCGTTGGCCTGAGCGCTTTGATTCCAATAGTCCGTGGTGGTGTGGCCAGCGGCGAAGAGGTCGAGCTTGGTTTGTTCGTAATACCCGCTGGCCCCTTTGCCGTATGTTTTTCCTCGCTCGAAGAATCTCAAGTTCGGCTGTTGTCGATTTTGGTTGAAGCTAATGGCTTGTAGGCCGCCAAAAAGCAGGTTGGCGCGCATCACGTTGAGATCGAGGCTCAGTGGATTCATCATTTCTACCATGGATTCGATGAGTTCGCCTTGAAGTTTTTCATAATCCTCGCCTTTGCATAAGGAGTTGTTCATGATTTCGAAGAAACCATTTCCGGTGAGCTGTTGGAGGACATTCTTTTCGAGTTTTTCGGGACGAGGGTCTAGTGGAGCCACGCTAAATTTCATTTGCGAAGGCACCTCTACCTTGTTGAATCCATAAATTCTAAGGATTTCCTCGGCGATATCTACATCGCGGGTCACATCCATTCGGTAGGTAGGGACGGATACTTTCCAGGTATCTCCATTGACTGCAAGGATTTTGAAGTCCAATTGTTTTAGGATTAAATCCACTGTGTCGGCACTGAGTTCAAGTCCGATCAAAGACATGACTTTCTGGAAACTGAAGCTCACTTCTTCCCACGAGAATGAAGAAGCACCTACGAGGTCTACAGTGCTGATTTCAGCGCCTGCATGCTCCGCCAATAAGGAGAGAGCGTAGGCATGGGCTTGGGCGGTAGTGTTTGGGTCTACACCACGTTCATAGCGGAAGCTAGCATCGGAATTGATGGCATGACGTTTAGCGGTTTTTCTAACTCGTACGGCATTGAAACAAGCCCCTTCGAGATAAATATTTTTGGTGCTTTGGCTTACTCCGCTGGTCAATCCTCCTAATACACCGGCAATACAAACGGGCCCTTTGGCATCGGCGATGACCATATCTGCAGGGTCTAAAGTGCGTTCAACCTCATCCAATGTGGTGAGAGTTTCGCCGGCCTTGGCAGGACGCACGATCACGGCATTTCCTTGAAGTTGATCTGCATCAAAGGCGTGTAAAGGATGACCGAAGGTATGCATGACGTAGTTGGTAATATCAACGACGTTATTTTTCGGGGTCAGGCCGATGGCCGTAAGGCTATTACGCAACCACTTGGGGCTTTCCTGTACGGTAATGTTGGTAAGGTAGGCGCCATAGTAGGTCGGACAACCATCATCTTCCACGGTAAGGGTGATAGGATTGGCGGCGTTTGAACGGAATGTGCCGCTAGGAATGATCAATGCTGGGGCCGATTCTCCCGCGGTGATCAAAGCCGCACGTAGGTCACGGGCCACGCCAATGTGTCCCATGGCGTCGGTACGGTTCGGTGTCAAGCCTATTTCAAATACATGGTCGGATTCCAGCGAGAATACTTCGGCACAGTGTGTGCCCGCCTTCCATTTATCTTCTAGAATGAGAATACCATCGTGATCATTACCTAATCCTAGTTCATCTTCAGCACAGATCATTCCCATACTTACTTCGCCGCGAATCTTACTTTTTTTCAAGATCAGTTCTTCGCCATCAGGGTAAAGGGTGGTGCCGACTAGGGCCACAGGTACAGTTTGACCGGCAGCGACGTTTGGAGCGCCACAAACAATTTGAAGGGGAACATCTTCGCCTACATCGACGGTAGTGATGCGCAATCTATCAGCGTTGGGGTGTTGTTTGCAGGTCAATACCTTACCTACGACAACACCGCGGAGTCCACCTCTAACTGATTCAACTTCTTCTACACCTTCCACTTCAAGGCCGGTATTGGTAAGGATTTCGGCCACTCGCTCAGGGCTGAGGTTTACTTGTAAGTATAGCTTTAACCAACGGTATGAAATCTTCATGCGCGCAAAATTCGAATCAGGTCTAAAGGTACACTTTGCACGGCAAAAGCAAAGAGTAATGCAAGCCTTTTAAAAGGCAGAAAAGAGTAGGGCGCCATAGAGTCCAAATCTGAGGAATCTTACTAGAGTAATCCACACGAAATATTTGAACGGGTATTTATTCAAGCCGCTGAGTTGGCATACGATGGGATAGGGCAGCGGTGTAAGTGCGGCCAGAATGATGAGTAATCCGCCGAATCGACGTAGTTGTTCCATCGTATTCTTATGACGTTCAAGGAATCGCTCTTTTACTACTTTACGTGTCGCCCAATATTGACCCAAAAAATAGGAGGCAATTCCTGCAACATAAGATAATGAGGCCAATAAAATGAGCGTCCATCTTGGATGTAACGTTTCATCTGCCCATACGATAAGGAGTTCTGGGGTGATGAATCCAAAAGAAACCTCGCTGAAAAAGAATAAGCCGATGAGCCCAGCTGGGGAAAGGATTCTTGTCGCCCAAGCCATCGCCTCGTCAATGTTTATAATGTATCCATCGATCAAGTAAAACAGACCAATGATGATGATAACGGAGGCACCTAATTTGAGCAAATTGGAACGCAAAAAAGTGTATCCACCTGTTTGCACCAGTAATTGGTGATAGGTTTTCAAGAATTGGGATATACGTTCTGCCATCTTATGATATTCGGTTCCATCCCCACTGATGCTTAAACAATGCAGCCCAGTGGTCTCTTATGGTTTGGTGTTCTGGTCGATCCAATTGGGGGTCTTCGAGCAATAATTGTTCCACGATATGCCGTGTCCAAGCTAAAAGCGCTCCATCTCCGGTGAGGGAGGCGAGCTTAAAAGATAATTGACCACTCTGCCTGGTCCCCATCATATCTCCAGGACCGCGCAATTGCATATCTACTTCGGCGATTTCAAACCCATCTTGTGTGCGAACCATAGTCTCCAAACGCGTTTTTGCATCCTCGGTGAGTTTGAAGGAGGAGACCAGCATGCAGTAACTATTTTCAGATCCCCGGCCAACACGTCCACGCAGCTGGTGCAATTGGCTTAACCCAAAACGCTCTGCATTTTCGATTACCATCACACTGGCATTCGGCACATTCAAACCAACTTCAATAACTGTTGTAGAGACTAAAATGTTCGCCTTGCCCTTAGAGAAGCGCTGCATTTCACCTTCCTTTTCCTCTGAATTCATGCGCCCGTGGACGACGGCTATTTCGAATTGTGGTCGCGGGAAATCTCGCAAGAGTTGTTCGTAGCCATCTTGAAGGTTTTTAAGGTCCACTTTTTCGCTCTCCTCAATCAACGGGAATACCACATAGACTTGACGTCCCTTGGCAATTTCACGTTGCATAAAACCGTTGAGTTTGAGGCGATTTTTATCGTAGAGATGGTGGGTCTGTATTGGTTTTCTTCCAGGTGGTAGCTCATCGATGGTGCTAACGTCTAAATCCCCATAGATACTCATAGCGAGGGTGCGTGGAATAGGCGTAGCAGTCATCACCAATACATGCGGCGGGTGCTCGTTTTTCTTCCAAAGCTTCGCGCGCTGTGCCACCCCAAAACGATGCTGCTCGTCGATGACGGCGAGACCAAGGTTAGCAAACTTCACCGTGGGTTCAATAAGGGCGTGGGTCCCTATCAGGATGGAAAGGCTGCCGTCCGCTAGACTTTGGTGAACGAAGGCGCGCTCGGCAGCTGATGAACTTCCGGTGAGCAGCGCGATAGAAATGCCGGCTGCAGAGCACAATTCTCTCAAGCCTTCATAATGTTGGGTGGCCAAGATTTCTGTGGGCGCCATCAAGGCCGCTTGGTAGCCATTGTCTATGGCTAGTAACATGGCCAAAAGTGCTACAATGGTTTTACCACTACCGACATCGCCCTGAACTAATCTGTTCATCTGGGCGCCCGTGCGGACATCGGCCCGGATTTCTTTCACCACACGCTTTTGCGCACCCGTCAATTCGAAGGGCAGGTGGTTTTCGTAGAAGTTTAAGAATGTCTGTCCGACCTCATCGAAAGCATATCCTTTGATGCTGGTTTTTTGGCGTATTTTATTGCGCAATTGGGTCAGTTGTAAAAAGAAGAATTCGTCAAACTTGATTCGTTTTTTTGCCGCTTCGAGATGTTCGACACTTTTAGGGAAGTGAATCCATTGAAGGGCTTGGGGCAATCCTATGAGATCATGTTTTGTGCGAAAAGCTTCGCTCAAGGGATCTTGGATATGGGTTAATTCCGTCTTTAATATTCCATAAATGACCTTTCCAAATCCTTTGGAATGAAGGCCTTTTTTAGTGAGTTTGTCGGTGGTGGAGTATACAGGCTCCAAGGTGGAGCTTTGCTGCGTCTCGGGGGCATATATTTCAGGATGGGGAATGCTCTTTTTTCCTTTAAAATCACTGACTTTACCATACACGATGAGCGGAACATTGGCCTTGAGGGAACGCGAGATCCACTTGGCCCCCTTAAACCAAACCAATTCTATTTCGCCGGTCGAATCCTTGAAATACGCAATCAATCTACTTTGCCTGCCCGTACCCACGTTTTCCCATCCGGTGATTTGTCCTTTGATTTGCACCTCGCCGCTAAATGCGGTCAACCCAGCCACTGTGGAAAAACTACTTTTATCCACATAGCGGAAGGGATAGTGCTCGAGCATTTGGCGCATGGTACGAATCCCAAGCTCGTCCGCAAGGACTGCGGCGCGATCCGGTCCAATACCGTTGGCATATACAATAGGGCTTTGGGTTGTGCTCATCGTTGTAAAAGTAAGTATCTTTTCAGCGTCGTTTATGCAGAACCAAAGCGCAAATATTTACAGAATACTCACACTCACGACAGATTTATTGCTGATCGTTGGCCTCTTCGTGTTAGTGGGGTGGTGGCGCTTTGAGGATCTACGCATCTCGAATCCAGAATATTACAACTATTACTTACAGCTTTGGGTGCTGACCGGAGTGAGCTGGCTCGTCGTGGGCCGCTGGTCGGGAAGCTTCATCTACACAGCGGGTTTGGAGCAGCGCAATGTTACGGGCCAATTACTCCAAGCAGCCATGGCGCAGTTTGCCATACTAGCGATTATCGTCGTGGGACTCAAAGGATATTATTACAGCCGCCTGTTCTTAGCGGTTTTCTTCAGCGCCTTTTATGCCTTCGCTTGGTTGAGTCGATTATTTTATGTGGCGTACCTCCGCCGTCAAATGGCCGCTGGGAAATGGCAACGTAGGTTCTATTTATTGGGCAGCCACGCCACGGCCGACGCGTTCATTACGCTCACGACCCACCGCCCGGAATTGGGTTGGACTTATGTTGGGGTCGACGCGGGAACGTTGGATGATCAGCTGGATATCGATGAAATTATTTGCGCCTTGTCGCCAGCCTCAGAGGAATACCAAAAGGCGGAGCGATGGGCAGAAATGCGCGGCGTGCGGTTTCGTTACCTTCCGGATATGGGCGCGCATTATGCCGGTCAGATGAACATGTCCACCCTGGAAGGCATTCCAGTGTTCTCACAGCGCAGCGAACCGCTATTATTGTGGTCGAACGCACTTCTCAAGAGATTGTTTGATGTGGTTTTTGCCCTAGTAGGCATCGTGGTATTGTTGTCTTGGATTTTTCCAATTTCAGCAGTCCTCCTGCTCTTATCCGGGGTGAAGCCTTTGTTCATTCAAGAGCGTGTAGGTTTATCAGGAAGGCCTTTCAAAGTCTTGAAATTTCAGACAATCAAGCCGTCCACCGGCGATTCCAATGGATTACAGCGTTGGATGCGCAAAATGGGTTGGGACGAGCTGCCACAACTGTTCAACGTTTTGGCGGGACAGATGAGTTTGGTGGGGCCGCGCCCGCACACGAGCGAGGATGTGGAATCGTATAGTTCGATGGTTAAAAATTACCGCATTCGCCATTGGGCCAAGCCAGGGGTGACCGGGTTAGCACAGAGCAGAGGATTACGCGGCGGTGGACCGGGCGCGGATGAAGCCTTGTTGCAGGAGCGCATCCGGGCAGACGTGTATTACGTTGAAAATTGGTCCCTGCTATTGGATCTTAGAATCATATTGGAAACGCTGCTGCGTACAGTGTTTTACCCGAGCAGCTTGCATCAAAAATTGGATACATGAAATATCCCGACCTCTTAGAAAGATTTCAGCGTTACGTACAAATAGATACGCAAAGCGACCCGCACAGTTCTACGGTGCCGTCGACGGAAAAGCAAAAAGATTTGGGCCGCGTGCTCGTGGAAGAATTGCTCGCGATGGGTGTGAGTGATGCGCACATGGACGAGAAGGGCTACGTATATGCGACAGTCCCGGCTTCGGCAGGCCACGAGAATGCTCCTGCCATCTGCTTCTGCTCCCATATGGATACCTCGCCAGAATA
>DMCR01000139.1:9661-10593 GCA_003445735.1 Cryomorphaceae bacterium | reverse complement strand
TCCTCACATTACATTGGATCTTCCTCTCCTATCCAAAATCAACACCTCGCCGAGGTAAATACCACCACCGAAAGTGATTATCACAAAGTGGTCGGTGCAGCGCATCAAGCTTTTGTAGGTTGGCGCAAAATCCCTGCACCAAAACGCGGTGAATACATTCGTCAGTTTGGAAATGCATTGAGAGAAAAGAAGGGAACCCTTGGCGCTTTAGTTTCTCTTGAAATGGGCAAGAGCTACCAAGAGGGATTGGGCGAGGTTCAGGAAATGATAGACATCTGTGACTTTGCCGTAGGTCTATCTCGTCAATTGTATGGATTGACCATTAAAAGCGAGCGTCCAGAACACCATATGATGGAGCAATGGCACCCTATTGGGGTGGTTGGTGTAATTTCCGCATTCAACTTCCCAGTTGCTGTTTGGGCATGGAATTTTGCCATCGCTTTAGTGTGTGGGAATACAGTGGTTTGGAAAGCCTCCGAAAAATCTCCACTATGTGCTGTCGCTTGTCAACATATTTGGAATGAAGTCGCTTCAGCTAATAATTTACCAGATGGAATTTCAAATATTATCACTGGTGATTATAAAGTAGGGGAATGGATGACGTCTGATCACAGAATGCCACTTATCTCAGCTACCGGTTCTTCTCGAATGGGTGCTATTGTAGGCGCTGCTGTGGCGGGTAGATTTGGTAAATCCATCTTGGAGCTTGGTGGAAACAACGCTATTATCATCACCCCAAGTTGTGATCTAAAAATGACCATTACCGGTGCCATATTTGGTGCTGTAGGAACTTGTGGACAGCGCTGTACTTCTACACGCAGATTGATCATCCACGAGTCGGTATATGATACCGTGAAAAATGCCTTGGTTCAGGCCTATGGCCAATTAAAAATTGGCAACCCATTAGATGCTTCCAACCATGTAGGACCGCT
>DMCR01000139.1:9190-9328 GCA_003445735.1 Cryomorphaceae bacterium | reverse complement strand
CAAGATGCCGTCAATAAATTCCTACACACCATTTCAACTGTTCAAGATGAAGGTGGAAAGGTGTTGTTAGGCGGTGAGGTACTCTCTGGCGGTATTTACGACGAAGGATTCTATATATCCCCTTGTATTGTCGAAGCT
>DMCR01000139.1:0-8856 GCA_003445735.1 Cryomorphaceae bacterium | reverse complement strand
AAAACCACTACGAAAGTGTTCAGCGCGAAACCTTTGCCCCTATTTTATACTTGTTGAAATACAGCGGAGATATTCACGATGCTATTACCATTCAAAACGATGTCAAGCAAGGTTTATCGAGTGCTGTGATGACCAGTGATGTTCGTGAAGCACATATTTTCTTGAGCGAATCTGGGTCCGATTGTGGTATCGCCAATGTCAACATTGGTACCTCAGGAGCAGAAATAGGTGGTGCCTTTGGCGGTGAAAAAGAAACAGGCGGCGGACGTGAAAGTGGCTCCGATGCTTGGAAAGCGTACATGCGCCGACAAACCAATACATTGAATTATGGCAATGCCCTACCTTTAGCGCAAGGGATTGAATTCAATATTTAAATGAAACATAAACAAATAGAAGTGGGGAATTTGAAAGGATCAGATTCCCCTTTCTTTTTTTAGGTATTGGCAGTTGCTTCGTACAACACTTCGAAGGTTTTGCCTAGCAACAACATCTACCTATGTACTGCAATCCCTTAGGAACAACTTTCAACCCTATATCCATCTGCCGGCAATTGCAATGGCTCTTCTCATTATATATATAATCTTATTATTTTAAAGAAAGTTATAGTAATGTATATAGTCTGTGTATAAGTGGGATAACTTTTAGATTGATTTCATTTTATGAACAGGAGATTTACTTTATCCACCATGCTTATTCTCTTATTCTCCTAAGTTTAAAGGATTTAGAATTTTGTATTCACAATGTGATTTTGGTTATCAACAATGAAAAGTGAAAAGGATTTTTAGAAGCTTCTGTTATTATTTAAATATTTAATGCGGATAAGTTGAGTGTAAGTAAAAACAACTCTTACAGCTGTTTTTCAATTTTTTGTTCAATTCGAAATTTGGAGCTAAAAAGCAAGGATAAGTTTCTAGACGATGTTCAATACTTACTCACATCTATTAACCTAGTTACAAACATCATTGTTGATATTTGTACCAAAGTTAGAGACTATGAAAATTGCGATCGGTTGTGACCATGCTGGTGTTGAAGTAAAAAGTGCCATCATCGAGTTATTAGAAGGAAAAGGCCACTCAATGATTGATAAAGGACCTTTCTCTACAGAGAGTGTGGATTATCCAGATTACGGTCACCAAGTAGCTGAGGCAGTAGAATCTAAAGAAACAGATTTAGGTGTTGTCATCTGTGGATCTGGTAATGGTATCAATATGACCGTCAACAAACACCAAGGCATTCGCGGTGCTCTTTGTTGGTTGCCTGAGATTGCTTCACTTGCCCGTCAACATAATGATGCAAACATCATTGCAATTCCTGCGAGATTTTTATCGCAAGAGGAAATCAATACCATCATCACTGCTTTTTTCGAAGCTGAATTTGAAGGTGGACGTCACAGCCGTCGAGTAAATAAAATCAGATGCGCTTAATAGATTCTAAAAAATCTAACCTCGCGCTCATTCATTCCTAAATACGATTTAGGATCCTCTTGCCAAATACTATGAACGTAGCGAATAGGATAAGAGGATATTTTTCCACTAGGAGGAGGGTATTTGGATAGTAATTCAAATAATTCTACAGCGGGGTACTCTTCTGTATACATTAGAAAGACATCTTCATTCTTACCTATTGAAGAGAGAATATGATCTTGTAAAGAACCTGGATAGTAATTATAAAAAAACAAGGTTTGCACAGGAGTATTCACGAACCAAGGAATACTACCATGTATATCTAATCCAGTGGAAGCAAGGGCCATGATATTATATTTTTTAGCTAATTCATTGTACAACTGCACTCCCTCATATCCCCGTCGTTCTTTATGATCACTATTCTGAACCTCTAAAGACTCGGTTTGCTTAGTGATCCGAATAACAGTATATCCGGTTTTATTCAAATGTTTTGAAATAGAATCATTAAGTCCACAGCCAGGATCCTGAAATAATAAAACGGTGGGCCTTTGTGTCCTACCCTGTTGTTCAACGTTATAATTAGGTAGGTTTGTAACGATCGTTTGTTGTGTTGAACAACTAGAAACTAACAATGAGAATACCACGAAATATAAAATACTATTTACAACGCTTATTTTTACATAAGTTATTGTATTACAGTGTTTTATATTTAATAATCTCTGCATTATTACTCTTAATTATTGTATTCACAAACTACGCCTTTTTTCCGCTATTAGAAGAGTTTATTAAAGGAATCAAGGTAATTATAATACTATGGGGTTTTGGTTTACTTATTGGACCTATCCGATTATTAGGATACTATCTAGCGACATTTATACTTCCCATCACCTATTTCTCTAAAGCCTTACAGAAGTATGATGAAGGGCGATGGTTTAGAAGTGTCCAATTCCTTCAATCAAAAAACACCATCGAGAATTGGGCTTCAAAAAAAGTATTGGAAGAACTTAATGAAGATCTACCGCGCATCGAACAATCTTGGCGATCAAAATTTGCATTACTTCCTATTACGATCATTCTCATACTGAGTGTTACATGTATAGCGATATTCAATTCATCGGTATTAAATACAGGTTTAGAAATTACCACTGGTGAACTCACATCGCGTTCTGGAATTCAATTTGAAGGATACGACACTATTCACATGAATTATGGTGAAGTATTTACTATTCCAGATATTTCCAAAACCACTGTATCTATCAACGGCAAGTCATCCCAAATAAATTTTTTGGTATGTACCAGCGATATTGAATTAATATGGTTGTTACAAGGTCGTCTCGTAAAATCATTGTGGATAGCCATAGATTCTATTCCTCGCTTGAATAGCTACACAGCAAGAATTACTCCACCCGCTTATTTAGGGGTAGATCAATATATAAGTAGCGACACCTTATTTATGTACGACGGCAGTGAACTCCTTTTCGAACTCAGTGGCTTATTAACAGATAGAATATTCCTGAGCGTTTCACGTGGAACAGTGCGGGCATCAGAAAATATTACATGGAGGAGTGGTGAAACGATCAGCCTGGTGTCTTCTCAAGGTCAGGAATTATTGAGACCAGTGATTATAGAATTAAAAGACCATCCTCCCACCCTCACTATTATTCAAAATTCAATCGATTCATTAGAGTTTGAGGTGAAGGATGATTTTGGTCTACACACATTATTGATCAATAGACAAGTAAGGCCTATTTCAGGATACAGAAAAAATTTCAATATGAATTGGTCGAATACTTCCTCTATTGAAATCAAAGCAAGAGACACCAAGGGTCAAACTACTTTATTGACAGTTGAAAAACCTTTACTAAATGCTCAGATGCTGCAATCGCAAATCGCTGGCCAAGTTGCGGATGAGTTAGGAATACGTAAAGAAAGTAAAGAACGATTATCTGCTGTAAAGCCTCAAAAGGAAAAAACATCCCAAGACAGAAAGGAAGAGGATATAAAGAAATTGGACCCATTAAAACCTTTAACACCGGAAGAGGGAAGTAAATGGATGAAGGAGTTAGCCCAACTTTGGTTAAAAGAACAATTACTGTCTACACTATACACCGTGGATAGCAACAAGAACGCTTCTACCGATAGCCTTATCACAGAACTACTAGAGGACATTACCACTGAAGAAGGTTCGGAAGAAGCAGATGTGTTGGATCAAATTGAAGATATTCCTGAGCAGGGTGAGGAACGAGAAGAAGAAGCAAAGGAGGCTGCAAAGAAACTTGAAGAATTGCTCAATACTACCCAAGCAGTGGTACAGGC
Source organism: Cryomorphaceae bacterium (assembly GCA_003445735.1). Taxonomy (GTDB): domain Bacteria; phylum Bacteroidota; class Bacteroidia; order Flavobacteriales; family Schleiferiaceae; genus UBA10364. Next base: position 5,137 of record DMCR01000139.1, on the reverse strand, counting down.
GGATAACGTAGATCGATTAAAAAGATTATTAAAACAGAGCTGGTCTACCTCTATCCAGCAAGAAATAACCAATGCCATAGCATTAGAAACCAACAAGGTTCGTCAGCAAAAGGCGCTGTTGGTCATTGAGGATAATATCAATGATAGTTTAGCTTTTCTATTGGTGCACGACCCTGCCTTAGCAATAGCACTAACAACTTGTCAAAACAACCTAGAGAATCAAATTAGTGCGTTAGAGCGTGCCTTCACTGCTAATAAAGGGGTGCCGAGCGCTTCTGGATATGTACTTAGTGCGTTGAATGAATTAGACATGATTTTATATGAGATTTTAGAAAGTGAAAAACTATCCTTGAATCAAGCACAAAAGAATTGTAAGAATGGGCGTCTTAGTAAGACCGGTAAACCTTCAATAAGCGGCCAGGGTCAAAAGGGAAATAAAGGCAAACCATCACAAGGTAAAAAACCAGGAGGTCGTTCAAAGGGACAAAGCGGTGAGCCTCGTGAAGAGGGTGAAAATGGTCAAAAAGGGGTCTCAGGAGAAGGAACACCACAGAACGATGTGGATCTTTTAAAGAGGATTGAATCCATGGAAAAGATGGGTGTTTCAAAGGAAATCCAATCTCAGTTAGAGTATATAAAACAACAACTATTGTTTATGTCAAATGAGGAGAAAGAGCGGCTGGAAGCTTTTGAAAAGCGTTTATGGTCTATAGAACAAAGTGTCTTTGAAAAAGAAGAGATAGGGGATACGCGGAGCTCTAAGGAAGGAAACCAGAAGCAAGAAGAATCGGTTGATTTTAAAGTGAATGAGCGTGTAAAATCCTCTACTACAGACTTACCTTTGCCTATACTCAAGCGCAAGTAGTTATGGTTCCACAAGAAGTAGATATTGCCTCTGTATTTAGTTGTATTTCTCAGTTATATCCAGAGCAGCGTTTGGGAAAGATTCAAGTGCATTGGTTGAGTGATGAGGAGCTTTTGGAAATCAACAAGGCACACTTAGACCACGATTATTATACAGATATCATCACCTTCGATTATTCTACTCCAAGAAAGATTAGCGGAGAGTTGTTTATCAGTGTAGACCGCGTAAGAGATAATGCTGTGACTCACGGAAGTAGTGTGAACCAAGAATTTCACAGAGTGGTTGCTCACGGAGTTCTACATTTGTTGGGCTTTAAAGACAAGACTGGGGCGGAAAGCAAGGTCATGCGCGAAAAAGAAAACGAGGTGCTACAGGCACTAGGGATATGATTCTAGATGAGAAATATGATGTTATAGTGGTAGGCGCGGGACACGCGGGCTGTGAAGCGGCGTATGTCTCTGCTAAGATGGGCGCCAAAGTATTACTGATCACTATGAACATGCAGACTATTGGTCAAATGAGCTGTAATCCAGCTATGGGCGGTGTTGCTAAGGGTCAAATAGTTCGTGAAATAGATGCATTAGGCGGTGGATCAGCGTTGATAACTGATAAGAGCATGATACAGTTTAGAATGCTCAATAGGTCAAAAGGACCTGCGATGTGGAGCCCAAGGGTTCAAAGCGATCGAATGTTGTTTGCTCAATACTGGAGAGATTTATTAGAAGGAACCAAGGGCCTTAGCATGTTCCAAGACATGGTTACAGGCCTTTTGGTAAGTGATAATAACGTACACGGCGTTAAAACAGGCTTAGGACTTGAGTTTGAGGCGCAGAATGTTATTCTAACCGCAGGAACATTTATGAACGGCCTCATTCACGTGGGAGATCAAAATTTCGGAGGTGGACGAGCGGGCGAGCGTGCCAGCACAGGTATTACAGAAGAACTTGTGAAGCTAGGTTTTGAAGCGGGCCGTATGAAAACAGGTACTCCGCCTCGTATAGATGGAAGAACCATCGACTATTCCGTGATGGAAGAGCAGCCTGGCGACGAACACCCTGGCCAGTTCAGCTATTTAGGCGATTATAAATTAAAAGAACAACGCAGTTGTTGGATTACCCATACGAGCCAGGAAGTGCACGATGTGCTTAAAAAAGGTTTTGATCGATCACCCTTGTTTAATGGTGCCATTCGAGGAACCGGACCCAGATATTGTCCTAGTATCGAGGATAAAATTGACCGATTTGCAGACAAAACCTCACACCAAATTTTTGTAGAACCAGAGGGATGGAACACTGTGGAGGTGTATGTCAACGGGTTTTCTTCAAGTCTTCCCGTGGAGATTCAATATGAAGCGCTTCACAAGGTTAAAGGTTTTGAAAACGCTAAGTTTTTCCGCCCAGGCTATGCTATTGAATACGATTATTTCCCTCCAACACAACTGAAACACACGCTTGAAACAAAGCTGGTAAGCGGGCTATTCTTTGCAGGTCAAATCAACGGTACTACGGGCTACGAAGAAGCCGCTTGCCAAGGGTTGATGGCAGGCGTGAACGCTGTTCTTAACACACAAAATAAAGAGCCTTTTATCTTATCTCGTGATGAGGCTTATATAGGGGTGCTTATCGATGATCTTATTACAAAAGGCACAGAAGAGCCCTACAGAATGTTCACCTCTAGAGCTGAATTCAGGCTTTTGCTTCGTCAAGACAACGCGGATTTACGATTGACCGGGCTGGCACATAGATTGGGGACGATCACCACCGAACGCCTCGATGTGCTCAATCAAAAAACAGTGCTCATTGATCAAGGCCGAGAGGAACTGGACAATAACCTGAACCTAGATATCATCAACGCTATTTTAGAAAGCAAAGGAGATACACCGGCAAAGGAGAAAACCAAGGTCAGCAAACTGGTTGCTCGGCCTAAAGTAGGGCTTGCTGATTTTAGCGAGGTCTTTAATGATGCGCCGTGGTGGACAGAAGAGGTGGTCGAACAACTAGAGATAGAGATTAAATACGGCGGCTATATTGAGCGCGAGAGAGAGAGCGTCGACAAGATGCGCCGCCTGAACGACAAAAAGATTCCCGAGAGTTTTGATTATCAAAAAGTGAAAGGACTGAGCTACGAGGGGCGGGCCAAGCTTGAAGCCATACGCCCAGCGACCATTGCTCAAGCTGGGCGAATCAGCGGTATTAGCCAGAGCGATATACATGTTTTACTGGTATACATGGGCCGATAGGTTTCACGTGAAACACAGATTATGTTAAATAGAAAAGAGTGTCCAGCATGCCATTCAGCTTCGTTCAGCACGGAGCGAGAGGTCATGGACTTTTCAGTAAGCAAAGAGGTTTTCAAGGTCCAATTATGCGAACAATGTGGCCACCGGTTTACAAGCCCACTACCTTCGGAAGATAACATAGGCCTTTACTACGAAAGCCCAGATTACATCAGCCACACCAATGATGGATCGTCCTTTTTCGGAAAAGTATACCAACAATTGCGTGATGTAAACATGTCTCGTAAACACAAGTTGGTAAGCTCTTACACCCAAGGAGCCCAGCATTTGGACTACGGATGTGGTACGGGTACGTTTTTGGAATACATGCTTCGAAAAGGGTATTCTTCTGAGGGTGTAGAAATCAACGAAGGAGCCCGAGCAATGGCAGGGGCATTTGGCAGTGTATATTCATCAATCGACGGGTGTAAAAACACGTATGATGCCATAACCCTTTGGCACGTCTTAGAACACGTGTATGATTTAGAACAAATGATGGCCGCCTTCCACAAACGCCTTCAAAACGATGGGGCGTTGTTTGTTGCCGTTCCAAACCCAAACAGTCCAGATGCAAAACACTATAAAGAGTTTTGGGCGGCTTGGGACATCCCTATTCACGCCCACCATTTCTCAAAATCTAGTATCGAAGCGCTTGCAGGTAGAACGGGTTTTACATTGAAGGCAGTACACCCAATGAAGTTAGACGCGTACTACATCTCCTTATTAAGCGAACAATATAAATCAGGACGAAGCAGCAAGAGTGTAGTACATTGGATCAATGGAGCGCTTCAGGGTTGGATAAGCAATCTTAAGGCGGGGAATAAGAATACAAGTTCCTTGATCTACGTCTTGAAAAAAGCCTAATTTCCTCGGAAAGCCTTATGAAGCTTGAAACTGGCAAAGGTTAAAGCCGTCTTTACATGAATGTTTCTTTCCAAATCATAAAGACAGGCGCTCAACACTCTATAAATCGCCATTGCGCCAGCAGGGCGTACGGCACTACTGAGTTTTTGAACGTTGATGGCGCCTAAATCACTAGCCTGAACCGGAGTGTTTTGAACGCCGTGATAAAAACCGCGCTCTAAAAAGTGTTGAGACCTGAAAATCAGTGTTTTAAGAGTTTCTTTAGTTAATCCAGATAAACTGGAAACGACATCGCTAATTTCTGTAGGCTCACCCTTAAAACACACCCTCATCCAACGGGCAAAAACATCTATCTGGGTAGACTCAAGATCTTCGCTAGCAGAAATAGCAGCGCCCAAATTTGGTGCAAAAACCATAGCTAGAAGCCTGGCTGTCGTCTCAGGTTGATCTTTAAAATGAGTTAGGAAATGGCGCTCTTCAAGGGGTTTACAACGCCAAGGAGCACATCGGCTCACGATCGTCGGCAACAACCGCGCTTTTTGGTGTGTAACTAAGATGATATAGGTTTTGGGAAGAGGCTCTTCGACAAGCTTCAAAAGCTTATTCGACGCCTGGGTTTTGATTTGCTCAGGCAGCCACAGCAACAACACCCTATTTTTTCCCGACGCTGCGGTAAGGCTGAGTTTTTTATGGATGTTTTGAATCTCTTTGACAGGAATTTGAAGTTGTTGGTTTTTTGAAGTGATATTTTGTTGCCAACCGTCGGGATCAAGATGTTTGTTTTTTCCTAAAGCAATACGGAAATCAGGCAAGAAATCATCTGCGGTTCCTGAAGCTCTCCCACTCACAAAAGGGAAGGAAAAATGTAGGTCTGGGTGTTGTAGCGTGCTCGCTTGTTTACATGATTTACAGGTGCCGCAGTGCTTTTGTGTATCACATAGAATACGGGTCGCAAGGGCAAGCCCAACTACCAACCCCTCTTCTCCCGGGCCTGAAGAAATGAGATTAGCGTGGTGCAGCTTTTCTCTGTCGATGGCCGTGGCTAATTGGTCCAAAAGAGGCTGGTTATTATATAATTGTGACATGGGCTTTGAGTGAAATATGAGTGGTAAATTGGCCCCTCAATACAACAC
>DMCR01000073.1:2350-6301 GCA_003445735.1 Cryomorphaceae bacterium | reverse complement strand
GTCCAAGACCACTTGGTGGTCTTCCTCCGTCTCACCAGGGTAACCAGCAATAAGTGTCGTACGGATAGTAATGCCCGGCACCTTTTCGCGCATTTTTGCCAGCAAGGCATCAGTCTTCGCCTTGGTCGTACCTCGGCGCATGCTCTTTAATACTGGATCAGCGATGTGCTGCAGTGGAATGTCGATGTAGTGACACACCTTAGGCTCCTCGCGAATGACATCTAATACGTCCTCTGGGAATCCTGAAGGGAACAAATAGTGCAATCTGATCCACTCAATTCCCTCCACTTTCACTAAGGCACGCAGCAAATGGGCCAACTTACGTTCTTTATATAGATCCAAACCGTAGTAGGTCAAATCCTGCGCGATTAGGATCAATTCCTTAACGCCTTTCACCGCTAATTTCCTGGCTTCAGTCACTAAATCCTCTATCGGCGTCGACTTATGTTCGCCGCGCATCAATGGAATAGCACAGAAGCTACAAGGACGGTCACAACCCTCTGCAATCTTTAAATAAGCAAAATGCTTGGGCGTAGTAGTCATACGCTCCCCAACCAATTCGTGTTTATAATCCGCCCCCAATGTCTTCAACAACAGCGGCATATCACGGGTACCGAAATAAGCATCCACATCTGGAATCTCTTGTTCTAGGTCAGGTTTATAGCGCTCCGATAAACACCCCGTCACATAGACGTGATCCACCAAGCCACGTTCCTTCTTATCGGCATAATGCAATATGGTATCAATACTCTCCTGCTTCGCATTATCAATGAAGCCACACGTGTTGATCACCACGATATTACCCTCCTCTTCTTCCGAAGCTTCGTGGACTACCTCTTTGCCGTTGGCCTTGAGTTGTCCCATCAATACTTCTGAATCATAGATATTCTTAGAGCACCCCAAGGTCACCACATTGATCTTATTCTTTTTTGGGCTTTTCGTACGCATTGCTTACTTATTGAACAAACTTGAGGCAAATGCCTGTGGATTAAATAGTTGTAGATCATCCATCCCCTCACCCACACCAATGAATTTCACGGGTATACTAAGCTGGTCTGAAATGCCGATGACCACCCCACCTTTTGCAGTACCGTCGAGCTTAGTCACAGCTAAAGAGGAGATTTGTGTGGCCTCAGCGAATGCCTTCGCTTGCAATAAAGCGTTCTGTCCAGTAGATCCGTCGAGTACCAGAAGTACTTCATGGGGCGCTCCCGGAATGACCTTGTCCATCACGCGGCGAACTTTAGAAAGCTCGTGCATGAGGTTAGTTTTATTGTGTAATCGACCCGCTGTATCAATAATGGCTATATCTGCTCCCTTGCTCAAGGAATGCTGAAGTGTATCAAAGGCCACGGACGCCGGATCGGAGCCCATCTGCTGTTTGACCACAGGTACACCGGTGCGCTCGCCCCACACGACTAACTGGTCAATAGCCGCCGCACGGAAGGTATCTGCTGCACCCAATACGAGGTTGTACCCCTTCTGTTTGAACTGGTGCGCCAATTTTCCTATTGTCGTAGTTTTCCCTACACCGTTCACCCCTACCACCATCAGTACATAGGGACCTTCAGTTTTGGGAAGTTCGAAATCATCCCACATACCGCCCTCGTGCTTCATTAAGTTTGAAATAATCTCGTACAGCATGTCCATGAGTTCATCCTGACCCATGACCTTATCACGGGCCACGCGCTCCTCGAGAGCTTCGATAATTTTAACGGTAGTATCCAAACCCACATCTGAAGTAATCAATGCCTCTTCAATCTCGTCGAGTACATCGTCGTCCACGGTGCTTTTGCCTGCTACGGCGCGGGTAATCTTTTCGAAGACGTTACTGCGTGTCTTCTCAAGGCCTTGGTCTAAGGTCTCTTTCTTATCTCGCGTAAAGAATTTTGAAAAGAAGCTCATTGTTCAATGGGTTAGATATAAAAAAACCACTCCTGGGAGTGGTCAAATATCGGTATTCAGACGAAATCTTATTTCAAGAACTCCTTGGCCATGTCTTTAGACACAACACGCTCTTCGAAAGAGTATGATCCTTTTGGAGTCTTAACTGCTTTTATCACCTTAGTGAACTGTTTTGCATCTGCGCTCTTAAGCGTTGCTACTACTTTCTTTGCCATCTTACTTAATCTCTTTGTGAACAGTCATACGTTTCAAAATGGGGTTGTATTTCTTCAACTCCATACGATCTGGCGTATTTTTCTTGTTCTTAGTTGTGATATAACGAGAAGTACCTGGCATACCTGACTCTTTGTGCTCGGTACACTCTAGGATTACTTGAACGCGGTTACCTTTCTTCGCCATGTTCTAAATTATTTTACAACGAATCCTTTTGCCTCGGCTTCTTTAAGCACAGCAGAGATTCCTTTCTTATTGATCGTTTTCAAAGTCGAGGCAGCAACTTTTAATGTTACCCAACGGTCTTCCTCTGGGATATAGAACTTCTTAGTGAACAAGTTCGCATTAAACTTGCGCTTGTTCTTTTTATTCGAGAAAGATACGTGGTTTCCGGTCATTGCCTTCTTACCTGTCAAATCACAAACACGTGACATAATCTTTTAGTCTTATGGGTTGTACCAAAATGGTTTGCAAAATTAAGCCAATAAATATTATTGACCAACTAATTAAGCGCAGTAATCCTCAACTTCTTTAAGCAATTTATTTAGGGCTGCAAAAATGGTCTTTTGAATGTTGCGCTCACGGACCTTACCGAAGGTAAATTTCTCAGCAATAGTGCGGTTTGGACCTGCAATCGAAATCCAGCTCGTGCCCACCGGTTTATCCGGTGTTCCACCCCCAGGGCCGGCAATGCCACTCACTGCAACCGCAAAATCTACATTTAATCTATGGCGTGCGCCCTCCGCCATCTGGCGAACGACCTCTTCACTCACCGCTCCTTTGGTCACAATAGCGTTGTGGTCTACCCCAAGCATGGTTTCCTTAATATCGTAGCTATAAGCCACTATGCTACCTTGGAAATACGCTGAAGATCCCGCCACACTCACTAGGGCTGCGCCAATGCCGCCACCGGTGCAACTTTCAGCTGCTCCTAAAGTGAGACCGCGTTTGGTCAATACTTCTCCCAAATATTCCTCGATCGCCTTGTTCGATCCGTCCATCAGATCGTCCCCCAAGGCTTTACGCAAAGTTTGTACGGCGCGTTGGATATCGCTTATCAAATCGTCATTGCACTTTCCGCGGGCGGTCAAGCGTAGACGCACGAGTCCTGGTTTAGGTAGGTAGGCTAATTTTATGCTGGGCGCAAACTCCCCTTCCAAAGGTTCAATGCGATCCGCCAACACACTTTCCGGCACGCCTACCACAAACAACGTATGGTGAATGATTTGGTAATCAATCTCGTCTCGAAGCAAAGGCAGCAGTCCGTCCTGTACGATGTGCTTCATCTCATAGGGCACCCCCGGCATACTAATAATACGGCGGCCTTCGTGGCGGAATAACATCCCCGGTGCCGTGCCCTTTTGGTTAAAAATCACCTCACACACCTCTGGAACTAATGCTTGCTGTTTATTGCGCTCCACCGGCGTACGGCCAAACCCTTTGAACAACTCTACGATGTGCTCCCACACATCTTCGCGAAAAGTCATCTCACTGCCAAAGTATTGAGCCAAGGTTTGCTTGGTCAAATCATCCTTCGTAGGTCCCAGCCCTCCTGTCATTAAGACGAGTTGTGTTTCAGGGTATAGACTTTCAATAGCGCCCACGATCGCCTCAGGTGTATCTGCAATACTATTGATACGCGTGACCTCAATACCTTCCTCGCCGAGAACCTGTCCCAGCCAGGCACTATTGGTATCTACGATCTGCCCAATTAAAATTTCATCGCCTATGGTGATAATCTCTGCTTTCACTTCCTTTACTTTTGAGGGAACAAATTTACTATACGATGTCCTATTCCGCGTCTGAACTCATTCTTAATCCCGACGGCAGTGT
>DMCR01000073.1:0-1971 GCA_003445735.1 Cryomorphaceae bacterium | reverse complement strand
GGCGATCCAGACCGCGTTTCCAGCATCACTGCCCATTTCGACCAAATTCATTGGACCAAAATCCGCCGAGAATTCAACATCGTTCGCGGCACCTTGAAGGGCCAAGAAGTTCTCGTCCTCTCCACCGGTATGGGTACCGACAATATTGATATCGTCATGAATGAGCTGGATGCTGCGGCAAACATCGATCCTGTAACACGAGAAGACCGCCCATCGTTCAGGAAATTGACCATTATTCGCATTGGTACTTCCGGGGCCATTGACCCAAACCTTCCCTTAGGTATCCACCTTTGCAGCACTGGCGCCCTAAGTTTTGACGGCCTGCTGCCTTTCTATAAGCACGACTTCCAAACCGTGGCCATTGAAGGAGCCCCTTTTGCACCCTATTTTATCCCTGCAACGTTTAACAGAGACCAATTATCTACTATCCCCAACGTCCAAACTGGTATAACCGCAACGCTTCCTGGCTTCTACGCACCACAGGGCCGCACCATTCGTTCTAAGAGTGCATTCACCAAGGCCATGGACAGCCTCTATACCCAAAGAGTTGCGGGGACGAACATCACCAATTTTGAAATGGAAACCGCCGGCATCTATGCCTTGGCACACCTCCTGGGCCATGAGGCCTACAGCTTCTCAGCATTGCTCGCCAACCGCAGCTTGGGTACTTTTCATGAGGATCCAGCCAGCGCGGTAGAGTCGTTGATTCAAAAGGTGTTGGCTTGGGCGGTGAAATTAGACGCTTAAGGGTAAAAAACGCCCCAAGCAGGGCGTTTTTCCTGTTTAAATACTCGTAATCTTACTTCGCAACGTTTACTGAACGTAACTCGCGAATCACGGTAACTTTTACCTGACCTGGATAGGTCATTTCGTTTTGGATCTTTTGCGAGATGTCGTACGAGATCTGGCTTGCCATGGCATCGGTCACTTTTTCGCTCTCCACCATGACGCGAAGCTCACGACCCGCCTGGATGGCGTAGGCCTTGGTCACTCCATCAAAGTCATAGGCAACGTTCTCCAAATCCTTCAGACGTTGGATGTAGCTATCCGCCACCATACGACGAGCGCCTGGACGGGCACCTGATACCGCATCACAAACTTGGACAATAGGAGAAATCAACGAGGTCATTTCAATCTCGTCATGGTGTGCACCAATGGCATTGCATACTTCTGGCTTCTCACCATACTTCTCTGCCCACTGCATCCCTAAGATGGCATGTGGTAATTCAGTTTCTTCATGCGGCACCTTACCGATATCGTGCAATAGACCTGCACGTTTGGCCAACTTAGGATTTAAGCCCAACTCTGATGCCATGATCGCACAAAGATTGGCTACCTCGCGGCTGTGTTGCAACAAGTTCTGTCCGTAAGACGACCGGTACTTCATACGGCCCACGGTCTTGATAAGCTCAGGGTGCAACCCGTGAATACCCAAATCAATGGCGGTACGCTTGCCAATCTGAATGATTTCTTCCTCAATTTGACGGGTAGTTTTTGCTACCACCTCTTCAATACGCGCCGGATGAATACGGCCGTCACTTACAAGCTTGTGCATGGATAAGCGCGCTACCTCACGACGCACCGGATCGAAACAGCTCAATAAAATGGCCTCTGGGGTATCATCCACGATAATTTCCACTCCCGTGGCCGCTTCGATAGCGCGAATATTACGTCCTTCACGACCGATGATTTTCCCTTTGATATCGTCGTTTTCAATGTTAAATACCGAAACCGCGTTCTCGATCGCATTTTCAGTCGCAACGCGCTGAATACTTTGAATTACGACCTTTTTCGCTTCTTGAGAAGCCGTTAGTTTAGCTTCCTCAAGGGTGGTTTGGATATAGGCCTGAGCGTCCAGCTTCGCCTTGTCTTTCAAGGTTTGAATCATCTGCTCCTTTGCCTCTTCTTCGGACATACCGGTCAAAGTTTCGAGCTGTGCGATTTGCTTGTCGCGCAATTTCTCCACCTCCT
>DMCR01000011.1 GCA_003445735.1 Cryomorphaceae bacterium | reverse complement strand
AGCTCGAAGGACTTCAAGCCCTTGAGAAAAAGCGCGACGACCAAGCCGTAGTAGTGGCCCTCGAGGCTCTGAGCCAGTGTGCGAAAAGCGGCCAAGGGAACTTGCTAGCCATGGCTGTGGAAGCAGCCAAAGTCCGTGCTACACTTGGTGAAATTTCCCTAGCTTTAGAGCAACACTGGGGTCGTTATGTGGCGAAAACACAGACCATCAGCGGTGTATATTCGAACGAAATGAAGAAAAACGAAGATTTTGAAGCGGCCCGTGCTGCGTCCGATGCTTTTGCAAAGAAATTCGGTCGTCGACCACGCATCATGGTGGCTAAAATGGGGCAAGACGGTCACGACCGCGGCGCCAAGGTAGTGGCTACTTCATTCGCCGATCTCGGTTTCGATGTAGATATGGGTCCGCTGTTCCAGACCCCTAAAGAAGCTGCCAAGCAGGCCATAGAGAACGATGTACACATTTTAGGGATCAGTTCACTGGCCGCAGGCCACAAGGCATTAGTCCCAGCGGTTGTGGATGAACTCAAAGCCCTAGGCAGAGCAGATATCATGGTCATCGTGGGTGGGGTGATACCGGCAAAGGATTACGACTTCCTTTACGAGAGTGGGGTAGCCGGCATCTTCGGACCAGGAACGCCCATTGCTAGGGCCGCCAAGTCCATCCTCGAACTAATCATGAGTATGTGAAATCCATGTACAAAGATTGCCTATTAATCAAGGGGAATCGGCTGCCAGAATCGGACAGAATTCACTAAGTTGCACCTTCAACGGATACGTATATGTACAGCACACCTTGGATGAGCGATATCGTGGTCGGCACTATGCGCTGGGGAATTTGGGACGCCAAATTCACTACGGCGGAATACGAGGCCATTATTGCCCACTCGATGGAATTAGGGTTTACCACCTTTGACCATGCTGATATTTACGGGGACCATACTACTGAGGCGGAATTTGGGGCGGCATTGAAGCTGCACCCAGAGTGGCGTTCTCAAATGGAGTTGGTCACAAAATGTGGCATCATTAAAGTATGTGATCAAAAGCCAGATCATTACGTGAAGGCCTATGATTTCACCAAGGCGAATATCCTTAAAAGTGTGGACGATAGCTTGACCAACCTCCTTACGGATTACATCGATGTGCTGCTGTTGCACCGTCCCGATGTATTGATGGACCCTGATGCGATCGGCGAAACCTTTGAGCTGCTCTACCAAAGTGGCAAGGTGCGCAGTTTCGGAGTAAGTAATTTCACCCCTTCACAGGTGAAGCTGTTGGAGACTGCAGTGCCTATCGGAGTGCACCAAATTGAAGTTTCTGTTAAGGAGGTAAGTGCTTTTAATGACGGTCGCTTGGATCAATGTATGATAGATAATATCATCCCTATGGCCTGGTCGCCCCTAGGTGGCGGCTCATTGCCCGAAGAACTTATGAAAACCTTAACGGCCATGGCGACAGAATTTGGGGTTAGTCCTCAGGTATTGGCCATCGCTTGGTTGTTGCAGCACCCTTCTGGCATTTTGCCGATAACGGGGACGACGAAAATGGGACGCCTCACAGAAGTAAAAGAAGCTTTGAACCTACAATTGGACCGACAGCAGTGGTATACAATTTACCAGGCATCAACCGGAAAAAGCTTGCCTTAAATTATGGAGCAAAACGAAAACCTACTGCCAGGTGCAGCCAACTACGAGAGTCATGTTGGACTGAAATTTCAATTGTACAATTCGCTCTTCTTGACCCTTCCACTAGATGGTATCAAGAACACAGGGATTTTCATTCCTGTACTGAACGAATATTGTCTAAATAGATTGGCCGAGGGACACAGTCCTAAGGAAATCGTCGATCAATTTTTTGACGAATACAAGGACGGCGAGAACGAGCAGGAGCAAATGGACTTCTTGTTCAAGGTCATTCAATACATTGAGCGCCAAGTAGTATTGGTAGATGCCCTCGAGGACGCTGCCTATAGCAAGTTGAATAACCTCGGTGGAAAAGGTTCCTTAAGCGAGTTTATGATTCGTATGGAGCGCGCAGGAAACCTGAACGAGCTGATGAATCGCCTGCAGGCATTTTCGATTCGCCCGGTGCTGACTGCTCACCCCACCCAGTTTTACCCAGGCCGCGTATTGGCCATTATTACGGACCTTACCGATGCCATTCAAGCGAATGACCTAATGGCTATTCGCATGTATTTAAAGCAGCTCGGAAAAACTCCGTTCTTCCAAAAGACAAAGCCAACCCCATATGATGAGGCCATTAACCTTATCTGGTATTTACAGAACGTGTTCTACCAGAGTGCAGGTGACATTACAGCAGAGATGCGCCGCTCATTACCGAATTGGGATGGTACGCTAAATTTGATCAACCTCGGCTTCTGGCCTGGAGGTGACCGCGATGGTAACCCGTTTGTGAGTGTGGATACCACCCTGAAAGTAGCCGGTCGACTTCGGGATGTCTTACTGCAATGCTATTACCAAGATTTGCGGAGGTTGCGGCGTCGTATTTCATTCTCAGGGGTGTACGAAGAACTCATGGATATCGAGAAGATGGTCTTGAAGTGTATTCGCCACCAAGAGGAATGGGATTTCGTGAAGTTCTGCAGTGCCTTACATAAGGTACTTTCGGATTTGTATGAGCAGCACGATGGAATCTTCGTGGAGCTCGTGCAAGAGCTCTTGGATAGAGTCGCTCTCTTCGGCTCGCATTTTGCGAGTATCGATATTCGTCAAGACAGTCGCGAGATAAAACGAGCTTTTGATGTGTTAGCTGAGCAGCTTGGTGTTGATGAGCCAGAAACTCCGGGTGAACTGTTTGGTTTGCAAGCGGCTTGGGAGGGTACTCTTACTGGTGATGATCGTATCGACGATACCTTGAGAAGCTTCCGAGTCATTCGCGAAATTCAAGCCAAAAATGGTCCTAAAGGGGCCCACCGTTACATAATCTCGAACTGTCGTGGTGCCATGGATGTGGCGCGTGTGTTCGCTTTGGCGCGATGGACGGCCTTCGGAGACGAAAAGATTACTGTAGACATTGTGCCGCTCTTTGAAACCATCGACGATTTGGTGGGCGCAGGTGCCTCTATGAATACATTGTTTTCTGAAGCCAATTATCGTGCGCACCTTACCCAACGCGGTAACAAACAAACCATCATGCTTGGGTTCTCAGACGGAACTAAGGACGGTGGATATATGAGTGCCAATTGGAACATTTACCGTGCAAAGGAAAATCTCACGCGCATTTCAAAGCAGCATGACATCGATGTGCTCTTCTTTGACGGTCGTGGCGGGCCACCTGCACGTGGTGGAGGTAATACCCATAACTTCTATGCATCCTTGGGCTCGCAGATTGCTTCTTCAGAAATCCAATTGACCGTACAAGGTCAAACGATCTCGAGCAATTTTGGTACGCCGGAGAGTGCGCAGTTCAATATGGAGCAGCTCATCACTGCCGGTTTAGAAAACATATTGTTGACCGATGAAACCAAAACCTTGGAGGCCCAGGAGCGTCAGCTGTTGGAGGAATTGAGCGATATCAGCTTGAAATACTATACTGAGCTGAAGGAGCATAAGCTCTTTACAGAGTTCTTAGAGGAGATGAGCCCGCTGAAGTACTATGGCATGGCCAACATCGGTTCACGTCCGTCGAAGCGTGGAAATGCTAAGAAGCTTGAGCTCGACGATTTGCGTGCCATTCCGTTTGTGGGGGCTTGGTCACAGCTGAAGATGAATATCCCTGGATTCTATGGTCTAGGGAAGGCCTTCCAAGATTTGAGTGAAGCGGGCAGATTGCATGAAGTGCAAAGCCTATACCGCAAATCTAAATTCTTCCGTACCCTCATTGAAAACTCGATGCAGAGTATGTGTAAAACCTTCTTCCCGTTAACTTCATATATGGCGGACGATGCTAAATTTGGCGCCTTCTGGGGGGTGTTGAACGATGAGTTTGAGCGTACCGAGAAGTTTGTACTGAAAGTCAGCGGTCAGCCCGAATTATTGAGCAATAACCCTGGTATCAAGGCCTCCATTGCCTTGCGTGAGAACATCGTCCTTCCACTGTTGGTCATTCAGCAATATGCCTTGATCACCTTGCGCGAGCAGAACCTAAGTGATGAAGTGCGCGCGCAGTATGAGAAGATGGTGGTGCGTTCCCTCTATGGAAACATCAATGCTTCGCGTAATAGTGCGTAAGCATAAAATTTAAAACAGAAAAGGCGCCCCACCGGGGCGCCTTTTGTTTATTCAGTTCTTAGATCATATCGCCATCCTGCATAAAGCTGGCGTCCCATGATTGGCCCCCAAACGATTGAGGCATCGAATCTATCTTCAAAGGGCAAATCTCCGCCCAGAACTGGGTCTAATTGGCGTATGTTCAGGGCATTGTGAAGACCGAGATATACTTGCCCAAACTTTCTGTCTTGTTTGCTTATTTGGAAGTCAAGAATCGTGAATGCAGGGCTTCTTTTGGCATAGCCAATTTCGGGTAGGCGCTGGGAGCTGTTGTAGGTAGCATTGATTTCTATTCCAACACCGTTAGGCCCAGAGTAGCTCGTGCCGAGATAAAGTAAATGGGGAACATTCAATATCACATCTTCTAGTCCATTTCCAATGGTAACACCACTTAAATCTCGTTGCTTTGCCTCTTGGTAGCGATAGGCAGCTTTCACCATTGTTCTGTGGATAAGCTCGTACTGCGCACCTACCTGATAAGAAAGTGCATATGGTCTATTTACTGTATTCTGGACTAAGGATACAATGGCTGAGTCTGCGCTGTAATCAAAGTCGAAAATTATTTTGGAATCAAACGTATTTAGATACACATCGGTATACCACTGAAGTTCCTTGTAAAATACATCTTGAGTCCAGGTTATTCCTGCGCCTAAAGTGGTACTTCTTTCTACAGGCATATTAAGGCCTTCGTGTGTTTCTAGATTCGTAAAGTTGAATCCTCGACTGTTCGCCATATATCCCATGTATTCTGCTCCAAGTGTAGCAATGCGGTAGGACCTACTCGCTTGTGTTCGCAGCGCCCATGGTCCAATATTGTATTTAACATGAAGGCGAGGAACGTAGAAAAATTTGGCGTCATTACCGGTATATAAACCGTCCACACGCTGACCTAAAATCAGGCTTAATCCTTGGCCGTCGGGCGAAGTTACATAACTGTACTCGCCATAGGCACCCGCGACCAATGCGCTATAGCTGCCGTCTCTATTCCAGAGTTGTTGTTCAATCGCAAAGGCATTAAGATCTAGCCCGCCTTTGAAGGTGTGCCTGGTGTCCCAAAGGTTATCTTGGAAAATCAGATTTCCGTACAAGCGTTGCTCTTTGCCGGTAAACGGCAAGTTGCCAAAGTAACTGTCAAGATCTTGGTAAGTAGCCGAGAATTGTGTCCCTATACTGCGGTTGATACCACCGTCGAGGAAATAACCGCGTTTGGCCCAAAGCTCATAGCGTTCGGTCTGTAGTTCGTGAGACCAGATAGGACCTAGCTGTGGGTATCCGTAGAGCGTATCACCTCCTATGTTTTTTATTGCACTTATTTTCACTCCGAATTGGGCTTCGCTATTTTTACCGTTGTGCTTCCATGCATTCTGAACAAACACATGCTGCGATAAAGGGGCATCTAGGTAGCCGTCGTTATTATTATCCCAGCGAAATAGCTGTTGACGGCCGTGAATCATTAGGTTTGACGACCACCTTGGACTCTGGTGCCAAGTATAAATGGCGTTTTGCTCAAAGCGGCCTGGACCAGCGAAAAGATTGAAATGTGCCTTTTGCTTGGTGAAGCTTGGCCTTAATTCATAATTGATCTGACCACTCAATGCTCCCGCACCATTAGCCACACTACCCGGTCCTTTGGTCAACTGAATGCTTTGGATCCAGGCACCAGGAATGAGTGCCAATCCCAAAACGGAGGAAAGTCCACCCATAGTCTGAAGATTTCCCCGGGTATAAAGGGCATAGGGGCCTTCTAGTCCTAAGAGCTTGATTTGACGCGTTCCCGTAACTGCATCGGTAAACGATGCAGAGATAGAAGCGTTGGTCTCAAAACTCTCGCTGAGGTCACAGCATGCTGCTTTGCGCAACTCGACTTCCGAAATTAACTCTTGGCTCAGAATTGATTTACTGGAAATGCTAACACCAGGGTCACGCTCGACAGATACTTCATCAAGCGTTTCGAACAATTGAACATTCGATGTGTCCACTTGTCCCCACAAGAAGAGAGGGAACAGCCCGACAAGGGCTAACCGACGAAATAAAGAATTCATGGTTCCTTATTTTTTCTCCTCGGCACAAAGTGGGTCGCCCAGGCCGTGTTTGGCTCTCAAGCCTTCATCACGATAGCGGCAGCAACCGTGTATGTTTGCGTATTGCTCATCAGAGGCAATAGTACCTTTTACGTCGTGACCGGCCGCGTTTATGGAGGCAATAATATCCTCTTCGCTGACTTTATCGTTTCTGAACACTAGGTCGAGCTGGTGGGTTTCTTTGTCCCAATTAACTTTTTTGACACCTGGTAAGTAGGCCGCATTCTCAATGCGCTGCTTACACATACCACACAGGCCGTCTACTTCAAGTGAAGTTTCCGTGATTTTAGATTGTGCAGTTGAGTTTAGGGTGAATGCTACCACTGCAAGTAGCGAGAAAATATACTTTTTCATTGTTTTAATTCTATTGTTTTGACTTTTTTTCGGGCGGTAAACAAGGTTTACGAATAAACAATGATTTGTTGAAGTCGCAAATAGAGCGGAGGCCCGTTGGTTAATATCGGACCTTGTGTAGAACGGATCGCTGAGTTGTAGTCCCAATTTAAAACCAGGGCCTTGCTAGCGGTTGATATAGGGAATATCGTGGTGAGCTCTTCTTCCGAAACGGTGGTGTCGTCTAAATCTATATGAGAGGTAATACAACACTCATCTTCATCAGCAGAAGTAGGTGCTTTTGGTGCAGGTGCTTCGCAATGTGTCGCTGTAGCGTGGCAGCACGATGGAGTGCTGTGATGTTCTTCGTGTGCAATGCTCAGATGCATCTTTTGCTCGTGCCCGCAGAAGTGCAATAGAGCAGGTGCCCCAGTACTCACTAGGGTATAAAACAATGTAAATATGAGAGTTGCAATGCGACGCATGTGACAAAATTAACCAATACCTTTGATATACAATATTCGTACCATGAGGAAAGTGATGATGTTGGGCTCTGGGGAGCTCGGAAAAGAAGTTGTAATTTCCTTGCAAAGACTTGGATGTACGGTCATTGCTTGTGATGCTTATGAAGGAGCACCTGCGATGCAAGTTGCCGATGGGTTTGAGGTTTTTTCTATGCTCGATGGCAATGCCTTGGAAAAAGCTGTACGAAAGCATTCTCCCGACATCATTGTTCCCGAGGTGGAGAGCATTCGAACCGATAAGTTGTACGAATTCGAAGGAGAGGGAATCCAGGTAACACCTTCAGCTAAGGCAGCAAATTTCACAATGAACAGAAAGTTAATTCGTGATTTAGCTGCTAAGGACTTGGGCCTTCGCACAGCACCGTACGCCTATGCGACAAATATTGAAGAATTTGAATCGGCTGTGAAAGAAATTGGCTTGCCATGTGTGGTGAAGCCTTTAATGTCGAGTTCCGGTAAAGGACAAAGCGTCGTGAGGAATACTAGTGAGCTAGAGGCTGCATTTACCTATGCAATGGAAGGAAGTCGTGGAGACCTCAAAGAGATTATCGTAGAAGGATTCATTGATTTTCATACTGAAATCACACTACTTACGGTAACACAGAAAGAAGGAGAGACTTTGTTTTGTGCACCTATTGGCCACCGTCAAGAACGTGGCGATTATCAAGAAAGTTGGCAGCCAATGTCCATGAATGAAGGTCATCTTAAAGAGGCTCAAGAAATGGCTGAAAAAGTAACCACAGCTTTAAATGGTTCAGGTATTTGGGGAGTAGAATTTTTTATTAGCAAATCAGGTGTTTATTTTTCAGAGCTTTCTCCACGTCCACACGATACTGGTATGGTAACTTTAGCTAACACTCAAAATTTATCAGAATTTGAATTACATGCCAGAGCTATACTAGGAATTCCAGTACAAGAAATCAAATTGTTAAAAAATGGTGCTAGTGCTGTTATTTTAGCTGATAAAGACAATTCTTTTTTACCTGTTTTTTCAGGCTTAGAAAAAGCTTCTTCTTTACCAGATTCTGATTTTAAGATTTTTGGAAAGCCTACTTCACGTCCTTACAGACGAATGGCTGTAGCACTTTCCTATGGAATATCAGAGAGTACAGAAAGTTTAGTTGAAAGAGCTAAACATATTGCTAATATTATTTCTGTTGATTAAGTTCTTTAATTTGAAATTATTTTCCTAAATGTAATTACTCAGGACTTCTTTCTTTTGTTTTTAAAATGTTTATTCCTTTTAAAATGACCTTTTTTAAAGTTCTTTTTAGCTCGATTTCTCTTTTCGGTAATATAAGCTGGGGCGGCTTCGAAACCATTTGGTAGAGGTGTTTTTTCTAGTGTTCGTTCTATTAAATCTTCTATTTGTTTAAACTTCAAACATTGTTCTCCATTTATAAAAGTAACAGCTTCACCCTTTCTATCTGCTCTTGCTGTTCTTCCTACACGATGTACATAGTCTTCAGCATCATTCGGAACTTCATAATTAATAACTAATTCTATCCCTTTGATATCTATGCCTCTAGAAAGTATGTCTGTAGCTACTAAAATTTTAACTTTTTTATTTTTAAAATCTAAAAGTTTCTTAAAATTATCTTTTATACCTGAAATATTTTTCTTGATATTGTTATGATTTAAAATTTTTCTAGTAGAATCTTTACCTGATGGGTCGCCAATTAATGTAGTGCCGCCACCTAATAAAATTATTGGTTGATGACCATGTTTTTGTA
>DMCR01000013.1 GCA_003445735.1 Cryomorphaceae bacterium | reverse complement strand
ACTACTACCCATTCCTGTACCCCCAGGAATATCCGCTATGGAACTCACCTCAATACCGTTGAGATTAAAATCATTCAAGACCGTTTTAAGGATGGGGTGTTTCAATTCATTTACATGCCCAACAGTCTCTGTCTGAGAGTACTTACAACGAATTTTATCCGCTTCGAAGTACTGGTGCGTACTGATGTACATATATTTATTGATACTCGTACTGAGTACGGCACCTTTTTGCTTATCGAAGAAGGCAGGTAAGTCGCTACCGCCTCCAACAAAGGAAATACGGAATGGGGTCTTAGTGATAATCATAGCCCTAAAATAGGTATTGTGGATAACCTAAAGTTTTCCAAACTCACAATTTTTTTTGCCGCGTATCCTCGTTGTTTTAAAATCGAACAACATGTATACCGATTATAAAAACCGACCCATCTCCTAGATTTTATTAACCGAATTCGTTTATTGCGATGGAGAATCAAATTAGTTCTAGAGCTTGTGAATTCCGTGGTCCCTCTTGATTACCTTATCTTCATGGGCTCGGAAGAAATTAGAGTTGAGTTAGTGAATACAGACCAAATCAACGACTTGTATTGGTGGGCACAGGAACGCGTCCATGGATTTATGTCAGGGCTGCACCGCAGCCCTGATTTTGGCTACAGTGTGGAATTCGCCCAGCATCGTCAATATGTACCTGGTGACTCACCAAAACACATTGATTGGTCCGTCTATGCGAAGACAGATCGATTCCTCACTAAGCTTTACGAGGCAGAATCTAACATGCGAACATTTTTCGTATTGGATTCCAGTTCAAGCATGTACTTCCCAAATGAAGAAGTGGCGAAATGGGATCGCACTGTTCAAGTTATTACGCTCATCGCCTGCTTACTTCAAAAGCAACGAGATGCCTTAGGATTGTTTGAGGTAAATGACGATGATATTCAATTCTTCGAAAGTTCCAACAAGGAAGAAAATATTCAGTTACTCCTTCACACTATCCGAGGTTTACAGGAGCGACGGATTGGAAATAAGACTTTTGTGGATCAACTCGAAACCTTGCAGACGAGATTGCCCAATCGAAGTCAGGTACTGGTATTCACAGATATATATCACCAAGATGTTCCTGAATTGATTCAAATGCTTTCGAAATTCAAACATATTGGTCATCACGTTCGATTAATGTTGATGTATAGTGAGCAGTTTGAAATAGAGGGAAAGGGACTGGTAGGTAATCAGGTAATTGATTATGAGATAGGTAAGAAAACCCATCTAGTGGAGGAGGAAGTGCGCCGTTATAGGGATTTCTGTATGGAGCAGCTCAAAGCCTTGGAGCTTTCGTCACGCGAGGCGGGCATATCCATAGATGCTCTTAATGTGGATGAAGATCCCGTCGTATTACTCAGAAAATTATTGGTATAATTAAGCCCGGCTCTGCCTAGCTTAATTAAAAATATTACTTGTTACTTTTAACAGTTTCACTTTTATCGTATGCCTCAATAACCTTCCTTACCTCTTGAGGGGTTAAGTTGGAAGTTTCTTCCTTTTTCGCGCTGCCTTTTTTAAATCTTTTATCGAAGAATACCATACTTAAACCAGCGGTAATATTTAT
This sequence comes from Cryomorphaceae bacterium, assembly GCA_003445735.1. GTDB lineage: Bacteria > Bacteroidota > Bacteroidia > Flavobacteriales > Schleiferiaceae > UBA10364. The sequence goes on along the minus strand of DMCR01000013.1, from coordinate 13,423 downwards.
ACCTTGAGTGGCAGTACCTACCATGATTGATTCGCTGGAATTAGCTGCAACCGTAGCGATATCACCAGTAGTAGTGGTTCCCAAGAATACCTGTAATAGAGGCGTTACTCTAAATTGTAAAGCTGTGGTGATTAAATCTGCATTATTTTCATTCATTGTTAGGTAGTAGGCACCCTTCAATTGAATGTTTTTGTGTAACCACAACAATGAGGTAAACCCTAAGTACTCATAATCTCTGATGGAGTTATTACGGCTGGTGTAATGAACTCCAACATAGCTTTGACCTCTGAAGTGGTAGTTCATAGCTGCGTTAGTCACTTTTGGCACACTATATTCGTAGCTGAAGGTTATATTTTCAAGATTCGTATTCAATCCATCAGAAATACCTTCTGTAAAGTTCTGTACTTCATTGCGCAATGCAGTACTAAGCGTGTCTGATGCATTGCTAATGTACTCAAAGCCATCTATAGCCACACCTCCTACGAGACGCTTAGCAGCATCTGTTGAAATAGTAATAGGAGCGGCACCTAAGCCACTCATGCTAAACTGGAGGCTGAGCTTGTCAATAGGCTTGTAATTTGCACCAACAGTGAACGATGTAGTGGTATTCGAAGGAGAAAGGAAATTGGATAGTAAAATAATTCTATTACTCATGATTTCTCCTAAATTCCCTAGTGCACTTAAATCGGGGATGCTATCATTCGTAAAGAGTAAGTTTGGTGCAGCCAAAGTGAAATCATAGTTCACATCTACGTTGTTAAGTCCGGGAACTGCCGTAGTCGTACTGTTGATGCTGAATGCGTCAGCTTGCACTCTCATTCCCAAACCATAGCCTATCTGATGAGCACTCACACCCAATCGTAGCTTTTTCTCCATGAAAGAACGCTGCAGCCCTAGAAATACATCATTCGTCACATCTAGCGAAACGCCGAGATCACTAAAATCGCCTTGGTAGTTTAAATTCAAGTTGCCATTTCCATCTCCGAATCCATATTTGGCAAAATGAGCCAGGTCTTTATCGAAGTCAAATCCAAAGGCAACATTCTGAGTATAGCCGGCAAAAACATAGTTCTTACCTGCTTTGAAACCTAGGTGTAAAATATCAATACAAGTTTCCCCGGTCAGACTCAATGTATTCGAATTAAGGTTACTCAAGTTGGCGAGTAGGTCCTTGGTAGCGAAAATATCGCCAGCCGTTTGGTTCAGGCCAAGAGTCGTGTTGAGTCCTGTAAAGTTTAAGTGGAAGGAGGTCAATGGGTCTACTGCGGGGTTGTGCATTAAGTTATTTGTATTTCCGGATAGACCAAATGTGGTCAAGTTCTGGGCGTTACTATAAATAGTAACGATGGTCAATAGTAGTAGTGCTATCTTTTTCATCTTAATTACAGTTTATAGTTCGTATTTCACTTGTAATTGAACCCCCAGGTCCAATTTTAACGTAGCATCAGTCCTCAGCTTAACAGGATCATTACCCGCGTTATAGGTATCCATGGTAGCTTCAGCAATAATGTGCGCAGCGTTTAAAAGCGTTAGAGCCTCAGTAGCATCCAAGGCTATTTCGCTATTAAGAATATTTGGTGTGGTAATGATACCTGAAGCATCTGGGGCACCGCTTTCCATTAATCCTAGATTCTTCATCATGACCTCGTTCCATAATGCATCGTAGAACTTAATCTGAACGTTGGCGTCCAATGGCAGGGTAGTAGTCGTTTGTAAAAGAATTTTAGCACTTTCCAACGTAGCGCCCTGAGGCAAGGCATTGGCGTTGTCCATGTCTGTCGCCAAAGTGTCTCCGAAGGCCAGACCTGCAGCCATGAAGTAAAATGGCATTTCCATGAGAAGATCGCCAGAAATAGATGATGAGTTAGTCACGAAGTTATCTGTGCCAAAGTTTGCGGTATCGTGATTTACATTAACCTCTCCGCCGTAAACAATGCTATCCTTTGGAAGCGTGAAGACATCTACGATAGATGAGTTCGTATTGTCGAAGCTCAATATTCCTGTAGCTGTATTCCCTAGTATTGTAGGGTAAGGCAATACATAATCTGGACCGTTTAAGGCATACGCAGTTCCGTCTTTATAAGAGACGAAATCTAGGACCAATTCGATGGGAAGGCCAATAGAATTGGTCACATCCATTGAAATGCTAGGTTCTGCAAAACTGATTGACCCTTCGAAATTATCAAGGAAGTCTATGACTAAATCCACAGCTCCTGGATCAATTGTAATCTGTTGAGTACCGAAGAACCCTTTGATGTGACCGAACTGAAGATTGGCCATTTCAAAGGTCATGTTCAACGCATCTGAGCTATCCACCGTTACCATACTTGTAGAACCCAAAAGTGAAGCGCTAACTGCAATAGGCAATCTGCTGTGGTTCTGAGTAGGGTCCTGTGTAAGATCCAAAATGGTATTATTCATGTTGATCGAACCCATAGTCGTCGCGCCAGCTGAAATAGTAATGGTGGTATCTATTTCATTACCGTTTTTATCCGAACCAGGGAATCTCAAGTCCAACTCTAAATCCGTCGCGAGTGAGGAAGTGAATTCGTAATCAAAACTTGCAGTGGACAGCATGAGTTCTCTCAGTTCTTCGCTACCGCCTGTGCTCAAATCAACGTATTGAGTATCAGAGGAAATATCTTGGGAATTAATTTGAGTCACTGCAGTGTATACTTCCAAATCTGCTGAAGAGATGTCCAAGACTAGGTTATCAGTGGTATCAATACCAACAAATGAAGTCCCAGAACCAGGAGAGGTCAAAGAAGTGATTTTGAATCCTATACTACTGGGTAGCGTCTTGTTCACAAGAGATTCTGTATCGTTAACCGTTCCCCCATTGGCACTGGCATTAGACAAAGAATATGAAACGATAGTACTTCCTGTAGCAGTATTCACCAAATCGACGCCTAGAGAAACAGGAACCGGCCAGTTATTGGTTAATTCCAAAGAGAGGGTGCCATTAGAAAAAGATGCGCTGTTAAAAGATCCAAATCCGCTACTACCGTACGTGCCAACGTTACTTGCATTCATAGATGGGAAAGGTGCGTTTGATCCGTGAGCCGAATTAATAGAGGTTAAGCCTGCATCACTTGCAATGGCTCCAAGCGCAATACTCTGTGAGATCGATACGTTATCCACCGCAATAGTCCCCATGCTAATAGCACTAGAAGAAGGGCTTTGAGCGGGAATAGAAATTAGATCATTCACGTTGATTCCAAAAACGCTGTCTTTGGCTACGACCACCTTATAAGTGGCATTGTCGTTGTAGATAAGACTATCGTCTGGAGCGAGTAGGTGCTCCATAGTTAGGTTTACGCTCCCTAATGGAAAGGCCAAGGCTGGTTCAGCGACAATGTTTACATCCGTGGGGTCCACAAGATCGATTTGACAACTGAACAATCCAAGAGCCCCAAGGAGAGTGATGGGAAGAAATCTTTTCATACGATGAAATCTCAAATTTGTTTAGCAATACAAAGGTAATTCCTTGAAAGTGAAAGACCTATTATTGAGCTTTGAAGTAACGACTCAATCCAGACAATTGCTGTGACATATGATACGCAGTGTAGAGTTGCTGCATGCCACGAAGCAGCATAATGATGGAAATCAATGAGGCATTGTCTCCTAACCAACCCCATTGCTCGGCAGCCCACAGGGAAAGAATTAAGGTCGAAAGGATGACGATTTCACGGGCATTTTTGTTGAGCGCATCCCAATGAATGGCTTGCTGTCTAGCCTGTCCCAATTGCGACACAAGGTTTGCATTTTCTTCAGCGTCCAACTCTTGTTGCAATTCAGAAACCAAATTATGTTGTTTGTCTTGCTTTCTTTTTATCCTATTAATTAAGAAGGACCAGACCAATAGCGCGGCAAGAACTAAGGCTCCAAATTTTGGCATAAGGAGTACGCCAAGGGCCAGAAATGCCACTCCAGGGACGAATTGGGACCAACCTACAAACAGAAAGTTCAATCCTTGGGTGCGTTTTCCAAATTCAAATCGGGCGCTTCGAACGTTGGAAGGATTTTGGCGGAATTCAGTCATTAATTGGACCCTAATGCTGCCATTCTTGTATTGACTGAAATATCCTAGCATCAGTCGCGCTGCTAAAATTACCAGCAGGATAGCGCCGTATTCGATCCATTGAAAGTTCAGGCCTGCAATATGGATACTCGGCTGATTAAGGAAAATCGTTCGCAATAGCGGTAAGGATGCGAGGATGGGAAGTGTTTCAAAGACACCGCTTAGACCGGTTAATAGGAACATAGCACCTAGAGAAGGTAATTGGTCAAATGACCTATAAAACCTGATGGCTGCTGCTATGGTGTTTCCTTTTTTCAATCTAAAGGCGAGTTTTGGACTATTTCTAAGCCGTAACCGCTAACTCCAATTCTTTTGATAGGATTGTTAGTAAGCAAATCAATATGCTTAATCCCGAGAAATCTAATGATTTGAGCGCCAACACCAAAATCACGAGCATCTTTACTGAAACTTGACTTTTGTCCTGTATTTCCTTTGTTGAAAGAGCGAATTCTATTGAGTAATCGTTCGCCATTTGGCTCTTGATTCATGTAAATAACTGCCCCTTTGCCACGCTGGCTGATGGCTTTTAAGGCCTTTTCCAGCTGTGAACTCTCATTGCTGGTTAGCAGGTGGAAAATATCATTAGCCACCCCGGCACTTTGAATACGTACCGGCACTGTCTCCTCATCGGTCCACTCGCCTGTGGTCAATGCAATGTGTACTTGGTGATTAGTCTTTTGCTCAAAAGCATGCAAGCAGAAAATGCCGTGAGGAGTTTCTATTTGGAATTTTTCGGCCAATTCTATGAGACTTTCCTGAGCCATTCTATAAGCCACCAAATCTTCAATGGATACGATTTTTAAGCCATGTTTCACAGCTATCTCTCGTAGTTCCGGTAAACGGGCCATGGTACCATCTTCGTTCATAATCTCCACAATTACACCAGCAGGTTCTAATCCAGCTAAACGCGCCAAATCTACAGCCGCTTCGGTATGGCCCACACGGCGCAAAACGCCGCCTCTCTTAGCAATCAATGGAAAAATATGGCCAGGTCGTGCGAATTGTTCAGGCTTGATGGAAGGATCCACTAAAGATCTAACGGTCATGTAGCGGTCGTAGGCACTAATTCCTGTAGTACAACCCCCTCCAATACGGTCAATACTCACCGTAAAAGCTGTTTTATTGGGGTCCGAATTATTATTCACCATGGGAGGGAGGTCTAATTCTGCAGCTCGTTCAGGAAGGATGGGCGTACAAATCAATCCGCGTCCTTCGGTCGCCATGAAATTGATTATCTCAGGGCTAACTTTGGACGCAGCGGCAACAAAATCACCCTCGTTTTCGCGGTCTTCATCGTCAACAACAATGACCACCTTACCGGCTTTGATTTCCTCTATCGCTTCTTCTATAGTGTTAAGGCTCATCCTGATTTCTTTTGGTGGGTTGCCATACACTAGACGACACCCCCTGTAAGTAGGTTAGGTAACCTTGCAACATTGCAAGATTCATTGCGCAAAAATACACTAAAGGACCCGCACCACGATAGAAGAGTAGTTCCAACGACAATAACACCGCCACACCCACAAATGTTGGCAGCGCAAATGGAGTAAATATTAGGGCTAGGATCCCAATAATTATGGCTTGAGGAGTGGTCCAGCGCAGAATTTTATGGAACAAAAAGATCCATCCAAAGGGATAGACTTTTTTAAGTAGTAGACCACGGAAACGCTTTAGGTTTTGATAATTCCCAATGCTGATGCGCTTTTTACGTTTAAATTCCTCCTGTAGTGATGTACTCACATCTTCATATCCAAAGGCAGTGTCGCTGTAGTAGATTTGCTGGTCGTTCTGAATGAGTTGGACGGTTTGAAAGAAATCTTCCATGAAGGTAAGCGGAGGAATAGGCTGCCAAGCGGATTTTCGCATGCTGTACAGACCGCCTTCCATACCCAAGCAAAATCCGTATTTCTGGCTTTCAGATTGGCGTATTTTATTCTCAATAGTAAGGTACTGTCGCTCTGTGGTCGCTGTGGTGCCGGTGGTCTTTGCCTTGCCGTAGGTCAATGTTCCCGCCACGGCGGTGGCTTGCGAGGAGATAATTGGAACCGCCAATTCAACCAATGTATGCTCATCAAAAATGATATTCGCATCCGTGGCAACGATTATCTCACCTGTACACAGTTCTACCAATCTATTGATAGTGGCGGACTTACCTGATCGCTGGGCATTAATGTGCAGGTGCAGGCCAGGATATTCTTTTTGCAACTCGCGAATGATATCGTCCTGCCCGTCATCTGAAAGGTCGCTGCCTATCCATACCTCGATGAGATCTTGTGGGTATTGTGACGCGAAAATGCTCCTGATTTTTTCCTCAATGATCATACGCTCGTTATACGCTGCAAACACTACGCTCACCTTCGGAAAGAAGTTCGGTGGATTGATTTCCAAAGGTTTACCTGGAAAGGCCAATTGCCACAACGGATACCACAAGTAGGGTATGGTAATCCAAAGGAGACAAATAAAAAATACTGTTGTTGCTACTAAGACCATACCTTTTCTATGCAATGCAATGTAGGCTGCATTCCAAACCTATTCAAAATATCCTCTTGGGCCGTTTGTCCCAATGCTAAGGCATGCTCGGGCTTTTGTATGAGATCTACAAGGGCCTCAACAAACTCAGCTGAAGTTTCAACAATAACAGCTTGCTTGGAGCCTTTAGTATATATTCCCTCCGCTCCAATAGCAGTAGAAATAGATGGCACTGCTGAGGCACTGTTCTGTAAGATCTTAATCCGTATTCCAGAGCCGGCCAATAAAGGGATAACGCTGATTCCATGATTGTGGGTGAATGCGGTGGCGTCCTCCACACGTCCATGAAAAAAGATATTTTGCTGTTTGGGGAATTGAAAATTCTCGGGAGGATTGTTCCCGGCAATGTGAAATTCAGCTTGAGGCACTAGTTGCAATACTTGGGGCCAGATTTCAGTCATAAACCATTTTAGTCCTTGGATAGAAGGGGCCCAATCCAATGCCCCTAAGTGGTGGCAACGAAGTGCATGAATACTCTCTGGTCCAGGTTGGGGTGTTACTGCTGTCGGAATTAGAGAAGCGGCTGAAGTAATAGATTTAAACCATTGCTGGTCCTTTTCGGAGATGCACCAGATTTGGTCGACTGCATTGGATAATTGGCTCTCAAAACCTTGCAATCTTCGAGATTGAAGCTTCAAATACCATTGTTTCAATGGATTTTGCGCATTCTCAGCCAATCGCTGCCAAATCTCATGCTCTACGTTATGTGCACGTAAAATGGTTTGTTTCCCAATGCGACGGGCTTCTTTTAAATACATACCCATGAATGCGCCTTCCAAAATAACCGTATGGAAACTATCGGTTTCGAAAGCGTCTAGTCGTTTTATGAGGGTAGGGATGTAAAAGCGACTGACGTGGTAAGGTAAGCTGGTCGTCAAATTACCTAGCGCTGTACTCGCCTTAGGAGAGGTATTCCACTCAAAAGCCTCAAAATTCACAGTAGGTTGATGCGCGAGACTGATCTCCACATCCTTGTAATGCTTGTCGGTATTTATGGCAAAATAATGTAGGTCTAATTCCTTCATTAGCAAGGTCTCAAGCAACCGAGCCATGGCTATAGAACTTCCGTCATCACTAGGATAGGGGAGTTTGTTCGAGAGAATGAGAACCTTATTCTTCATCCTTCTTCCGGTACAATTTCGCCGCAATGGTACTAAACCATTCCCCCGAAATCAGGGCTTTATCTGTAGAAGCGCTATAGGTCAACCACAATGCAATGGGCGCCAATATCATAGACGGTAGCCAGGTAGCAATGAGTGGACCCATCAGCTCCTCACGTCCCATTTTTTCGAAGGTAGTGTTCAATACATGGAAGATCAAGAATGCCACAGTGCTAATGACCAAAGGCAAACCTATACCACCTTTGCGAATGATACTTCCTAAAGGTGCACCGATGAAGAACATGATCAGTACACTTGCACCTAGAGCGAACTTTTTATAATACTCCAACCAATGTCGCAGCCTAGTTTCGTTTCGCCAATCCATCTCACGCTCCATTTGTCTAAGGTAATCAAGATTAGACCTTGCCAATCGAATAGCGTTTTGTGAAGCTCGTAATCGCATACCGCTAAGTAGATTTTTCATGATATCATCTCTCAAGGCTTGCGTGGCATTTGCGGTCTCTGGATTGATATAGTCAAACTTATACTTGCCCGTTAAGTTCTTTTTGAAGTTCGCCTCACGTTCAATCATTTGATCATTTAACGTATCCGCTTTGCGTTTTAACTGCTGGGCATTCAGCATCATGAAGTCACGCCTTCGAGTTTTGTATAGGTTTGGATTATCAAAACCGCCAAGATTGAATCTAATGTAAGCAGTATCAAACTTACTACGCGCCCACGGCATCTTTTTGCGTTCCTCACGATCTGCCTTCACAATATCCTCAAAGGTTGCCCCATCGTGCAGTTCAATCTCGAGGAATTGATCATTGGCCACTGTGCGCATAATGCCAGTTGCAGCCGTGAGGACTTTATGGTTACCTTTCTTATTCTCCTTGTGGTCGTAGATATAGATTTCTTGGAGTTCTTGCTCTCCATCTCCCGATTTTTCCCCAATCTTGATAGAATATCCCTCGAATCCATTGTAGAAGATGCCGGGGGTAATATGGAAGGCAGGCTTGCTCTTAGAGATGTTTATCAAGAGGCTTTGGCCTTTCAAATTGGCCACAGGAATAACATCATTGTAGAAATAGAAGGCACCTACAGCGATTCCAATATTTAAGATGATTAGCGAGCGAATGCCTCTAAATAAGCTGATTCCGGAGCTCTTCATTGCGGCCATTTCATAATGCTCGCCAAAATTTCCAAAGGTGAGGAGGGAGGCAAATAAAACACTTACCGGTAGTGCAAATGGAACGACGCTGGCAGCCCAATACATCATAAGTTCAAGAAGAACGTACCATTCAATGCCTTTACCTGCAAGGTCATCTACGTACTTCCAAACCATTTGCATCAAAAAGAAAAAGACCATAATTCCCACAGTGGGGAGTAATGGTCTTACGTAACTTTTCAAGACGTACCAGTCTAATTTATTCATTCCTATAGTCGATAAAATCCATCAAACTCTTCAGCGCTGATGTTGAACATCTCGGCATTTAAGGGCACGTTCACTTCATACTTTTTAACCGTGAATGCGGTGTTAATTCCATTGGTTCCAAACTGAGTGTAATTCTCGAGCAGCATGTTTTTCGTGTCAATACCGATCATAATTTCCTTAACCTCTTCACTAGCAACGGGCTTTAGAACAACATATTGTATTGATTTGCCATTTTCTGAAGCTTTTCCAGCCATCTTGTAACTGTATCCACTCTGATAGTTCTTCAAGATATCCGAGGGGCTAAGAGATGTTTCTTCTCCGGATGCTGTTTTCTCAATTTCCTCATCTTCAGGATAAATCAAATAGGCGTTGTTTCCATCCGAGAGGAATTCAAAGGCATCGGTTTTAATGCGTACCTTTTCGCCAATTGCATACAATTCCCCATCCGAACTACGCTCTTTCATTCCCCCGTTACTTGGTGCTGCAATGGTATTGACGAAAGAGATATGCTGTGTTTCGAGGCTTAAGGTTTTTTCATAAACCATGTTGAGTAAGTCTTTCGCTTCGTTGTGGGATTGTGCCACTAAGATGAATGGCAACAATAAAAAGGTGAATATTTTCATGGGGGCGAATTTACGCATCTCCGTTCAATTTCTGTTCCAATGCCATTTCATCAGGCACTAATACTTGTCGAGCTTTTGATCCTTCGAATGGACCTAGTATACCAGCAGCTTCTAATTGGTCCACAATACGACCAGCTCTGTTGTATCCTAGCTTCAGTTTACGTTGAATCATGGATGTTGATCCTTGCTGCGTTTGTACCACCAATATAGCGGCATCTGTAAATAAGGCATCTCTTTCAGAAGGATCTATATCTCCGACACCTCCGCCTTCTTCACCCGCGTACTCTGGAAGTTGGTATGCTGTAGGATAGGCCTGTTGGTTACCAATAAAATCACAAATCTCTTCGACTTCTGGCGTATCGACAAAGGCACATTGTAATCTGACCAAATCTGATCCTTGAGAGAAGAGCATATCACCTTTACCGATGAGCTGATCGGCGCCACCTGCATCAAGAATGGTTCGAGAATCAATCTTTGAGGTAACGCGGAAAGCTGCACGTGCTGGGAAGTTCGCCTTGATTATGCCGGTAATAACATTCACAGATGGACGCTGGGTGGCGACTATCAGGTGGATACCAATGGCATGAGCAAGCTGCGCAAGTCGGGCAATGGGCATTTCTACTTCTTTACCTGCAGTCATAATTAGATCTGCGAACTCATCAATAACGAGAACGATATAGGGTAGATATTTGTGGCCTTCTTCTGGATTTAGACGACGTGCAATAAACTTTGCATTGTACTCCTTAATATTCCGGACCATTGCAGATTTGAGTAATTCATAGCGGTTGTCCATCTCAATACAAAGGCTATTCAATGTATATATAACCTTCGTCGTATCCGTAATGATTGCTTCGTCCGAATCTGGCAAAATGGCCAAATAATGACGTTCAATTTTATTGTAGAGCGTGAGCTCGACTTTTTTAGGATCGACGAGGACGAATTTTAATTGGCTCGGGTGCTTCTTGTAGAGCAATGAGGTGAGAATGGCGTTCAATCCCACAGACTTGCCTTGTCCAGTAGCTCCAGCCATCAATAGGTGTGGCATTTTGGCCAAGTCAAAAATGAAGTTCTCATTCGTGATGGTACGTCCCATTGCTACAGGTAATTCCATTTTCGCTTCTTGGAATTTCTTTGAAGCAATGACTTGACGCATACTGACCACTTGTGGATTGGCGTTAGGCACCTCAATACCAATTGTCCCTTTTCCAGGAATAGGAGCGATAATACGAATACCGAGTGCTGCGAGGCTCAAGGCGATATCATCTTCCAAGTTTTTGATCTTGGAAATGCGAATACCAGCCGCAGGTACAATCTCATATAAGGTGACAGTAGGGCCTATGGTAGCTTTGATTTCCTTGATTTCAATATTGTAGTTCTGAAGCGTCTCGACAATGCGGTTTTTGTTGTCTTCAATCTCGTCTTTATCAAAGGTAATCTGTCCATCACCGTATTGTTGGAGTAAATCAATCTTCGGTAGTTGGAATCTGCTCAAGTCAAGGGTAGGGTCGTATTCCCCAAAATCTTTGACTTTTTTATTGATGGCTTTATCATCTTCTACCAATTCTTGATGTACCTCAACCTTCACATCAATGTTATCCCCTTCAGTGTCTTCTTCAATTTTAATGGCTCTAGGTTCCTGAGAATGGTCAGCAATGACCATTTCTGGCCCAGGTAAGATTTCTTCCTCTAATTCTACTGGTGCTGATTCTGGAGTCCAAGGTTCCTCATCTAACTCGTTGTTAAACTCAATGACTTGCTCCTCAGGTTCCTCATCTTCAGCAGTACTATCGTCTGTTTTATGCTTCTTTGGTAAACGGAGGGTTTCCAACTGCCTGACCACTACAACGTATAGTAGTAAGGCGACGAACCCAATGAGTATCACTCCCATATGTCCCGCGATAATGGCCAAGTGATGATATATATAATGTCCTGAAAGCCCGCTCCATAATGTTGGGTGTGAAGGCACCGCCCATGCGATCAATGTACTTCCGAGCAAGGCGAAAAAGATCATGTGGAGCAGAAGCTTTGCAGGTTTAATTCGAACTAAAGCAAACGCATTGCGCGCACCCACTGCTATAAACCAAACGGGAAAAACAAGAGTGCTAAGACCAAAGCCTTGCATAATAAAAATCCAACCCAGGTTATGCCCTAATAATCCGAAAACGTTTCCAATATCGGTATGATCGTTTATAGAGGAGGACCACTGTAGGGTGAAGTCTTTGGACCAATTGGCCATAAAACTCAAACTAGAAACCAGGGTAAATAATCCTAAGAAAATGAATAAAACGGCCGTAAATACTTTAACGGTTGGGTCACCGGAGATTTCCTTCCAATTCGAATTCAATTCTTGAAAACGCAGTTGAATTTTGGAGGGTGATTTTGACTTCGAAGACGTTGCTTTTTTCGCCATAGCTGACTTAGGATGTTTTTTCAAAAATAATGTCTCAAGTATTAGTAAACTCGGGCGGTTGAATAGCGTTATCAACACTTTTAAGTCCTATTTTTGTCGCTTAAACCTCAATGCATGCAGATACAACCGCAAATTCATAACGAATACGGAAGGTTGCTTAGTGTTGTCGTGGGCGTGGCGCGAAGAATGGGAGGGACTCCTGAACTCGAGGATTGCTACGATGCGCGGAGCTATGAATCCGTTCAACTAAATAACTATCCTTCAGAGGAGGATTGTATGGAGCAAATGAAAGGTTTGATAGAGGCTTTAGAGTCTTTAGACGCACAGGTATTGCGTCCCGAGGCATTGCCTGCTTTGAACCAGGTTTTTGCTCGGGACATTGCTTTTGTTATTGAGAATCAGTTCATTATTCCTAATATCATCGATAATCGTGCAGAGGAACGCGATGCAATGGCCCTCATTGAAGCCGGTATAGATTCGGCTCAAATCATCTTGATGCCTTCGGGCTGTCACGTGGAAGGTGGAGATGTGATCGTACACAATGATCACATATTTCTAGGGGTAAGTAATGATAAAGATTTCGATCTCTATAAAACGGCACGCACGAATTATGCAGGTATGGAATACCTTAACGACGAATTCCCAGCAAAAGAATTCAAAGGATTTGAGCTGCTTAAGGACGATACGAATCCTCGTGAAGGAAGTTTGCATTTGGATTGCGCATTCCAACCCATCGGCAGGGGCGCCGTGATCGCACCACATCTGTTCAAGCATCCAAAGGATGTGCAGTGGTTGAAGACATTTTTTGGCGAAGAAAATATGTATGAATGTGATGCCGATGAGGCGTACGATTTAAATACTAACTTTTTTAGCGTGAGTCCTAATGATATCATTCTACCGGCATCCTCAACTAAACTAGACCAATGGTTAGTGAAGAAGGGATACACAACTCATTTGGTCAATTACGACGAAATCGCAAAAATGGGTGGTCTGCTGCGTTGCAGCACCATGCCACTACAAAGAGCTTATGACGAATAACGCCAGTTCACATATCCTTATGGTTCGTCCCGTTCGTTTTGGTATGAACGCACAAACTGCAGTAGATAATTTCTATCAAAATAAGGAAGCTGCCACTGGTGCTTCGGACCAAGATAAAGCACTAGCGGAATTTGAACACGTCGTGGCTGCCCTTACTGCAAATGGTGTGAATGTTCATGTGTTGGAGGATACTAGGGAGCCACACAC
>DMCR01000090.1:8597-28980 GCA_003445735.1 Cryomorphaceae bacterium | reverse complement strand
TTTTGTGCCGCGATGCTTGTACCAAGAAAGTGGAGCGAGAAGTTGAAACACATGGATGCTTCAATTATTCAGTCCTACGGCAAGTTATTCAGCGCCTACGATGTGCCATGGTCTATGGAAAACATGCGCGCTAATCTCCCCGCCACAAAAAATAAGGCCTTGCGTTTGCGTTGGGAGATTGCCCTTGACGAAATGGAAGCCTACAGTTATTGGTCGATTCGCCAGACGGACAATATCATTAATCGTTGGGCCATGGGCGTAATGAGCAGATTGGAGACCTCGCCGTATTTCAAATTGATGCCGGACCAATTAAAAACTAACATGTCTATCATTTCCTTCCAAGTATGGGTAAGCGGACGTGCTTTGGACAATGATGAATTAAAAAAGATGTTCGCCGCCGTTACCACGGATAAACATGAAGGATTCAAAGGCGGTTACGATTGTGTATTCTTCGGCCAACCGGTACAATACGGTAATAAGAGTTTCATTCGCCTCGCAGTAGGTGCCTTTAGTGTGCGTGGATTCTTGGAAAAAGATGCCGTAAATTTAGAAGATGATTTCAGATTGATTGAAATCATTGAATCGTACGCTGAAAAAATGTTTGGGTGATTCAAACCGTTGAAATAGCGCGCATTATGACGGATTTGCTTCCAAAATTAGGAGCAGAAGATACAGCCGTTATAGGTGTTAACCTTCCGGCCTTAACATCTAGATTGCGCCATTTAGAGGATGCCTTCCCGGAAGGGGTGCAACATAGCATTGCTATCAAGACCAATCCTCATCCAAAGATGCTGGAATTCCTCGTGTCTCAAGGGTTTGGTTTAGAGGCTGCCTCCATTGAAGAGGTGCGCATGGCTTTGGCAGCGGGTTGTTCACCAGCCCAAATTGTTTTTGACTCCCCCGTAAAAACACGTAACGAGATTCGTGAAATTTCATCGTTTCCTGGAATATTGGCAAATGTGAATTCGCTGGAAGAATTGGATCGATTTGATGCTGATTTCGAAGGAATATTAGGCATTCGTATCAATCCACAGGTGCACACGGGAGCACCGGATCTCTATGATGTTAGTAAAAATGAGAGCAAGTTTGGCGTGCCTGTTGATATGAAGGAGCACATCGTGGACGCGGCTCTGCGCTATCCAGTTCGGGCTTTGCACATGCACAGCGGCTCTCAAATGAAGAATCTGAATATACAGCGTGGTGCCTTGAAAGAGCTCAAGCGCATTGCGGATACCATCAATGCCGAGGCGCCGGGTAAAATCAAGGTCCTAGATATTGGAGGCGGTTTACTTACGGAATCTCTGGGGTCCCAGACGCAGATGGAAGCCTATGGTCAAATCGTTGCTGAGGTCTTCAGAGGATCAGGCTACCTGCTCGTCACCGAATTTGGCCAGTGGGTTCAGGACGAAGCAGGTTTTGCGCTAAGTGTCATCGAATATGTTCTTACACCAAATAAGGTGTTTATTCATTTAGGGGCCGATTTCTTCATGCGTGATGTCTACACGAAAGCACGTTCCTTTCCTATGACGGTTTGGAATGGCGATGCAACACAAGTGCAAGGTTTGGACAAGGTATATGATATCGCCGGACCGTTATGCTTTGCAGGAGATTATTTAGCCCACGGCATTCAACTACCTGCTGTACTTCAAGAAGGACAGTACTTATTTATTGATCATACCGGTGCCAATACCTATGCATTGTGGTCGCGTCATTGCTCGCGAACGCTCCCAGCAACATGGGCCTGGGACGGAAATTCAATGGTAAAGTGGAGCAATAGGTTAACTATTGGTTTTTAATCTTATTTTTGGAGCACAAGCATTAATGATGAAGTACCGCTTTTTATTCCTACTTACGGCATTTGCACCGGCATTGTTTGGTCAGCAGATCATGACTGTTTCGGTAGATCAAGATAACTTTATTGTCTGTCCAGACGATATCGTACAGGTAAGTGCCTCACGCTCGACGACATTGAATAACTCTCTGGATTTCAATGGATCTTCCGAGTTTTTAGAGATTCCAAATAACCCGGCTTTCAACATAGGTACTACTAGTTTCTCTATTGAGTTTTGGGTATTGACCAACGATATGTCAAACTTGGAATACTTAGCGGTTAACCGAAACAGTTCTAGTATAGGATGGGCAATCTGGAAGAATGGATCTGGCACCGTAGGATTTGCTGCAAGAGATCAATTAGGGAACTATGATTCCATGTTTGGTACTATCAGTCAAATTGATGATGGAGGCTGGCACCATATAGCAGTAACATGGAATCGAGGAGGAGTCACAACCCTTTATATAGATGGGGGATATGAAACGCAGAAGACTTTGAATGTCGGAGGAGATATCTCTCATACTGGTGACATTACCTTGGGTTATGGTGTTTCACCAACCACAGGAAATGCCACTTATTTGAATGGCGAAATAGATGAATTCCGCATTTGGTCGGAAGCGCGTTCAAGCGGAGATATTGCCACATACATGAGTACACATTTAAATCCATCTTCTTTCCCAACCTTGGCAGTAAACTTTGATTTCAACGAGCTAAGCAATGCCGATGACTGGTACGACTGTGCAGGCGGTATTTCGGCTCCTACTGGGACTTCAGTTCCTTCTGTTAAACAAGCTGGTGGTCCATCAATGACCTTCAACTTTGCCTACACTTGGACCAACACTTCCGGTAATACTCAAAATGGAGCGAATTACCAGAAATCCTTCCTTAAAGAAGATACGGTTGTTGTGGAAGCAGGCTATTGTAAATACCTGTGTACGGATACCTTCTATGTAGAAATCGCAGATTGTGATACGGTAAAGGATCCACGCGATGTAGCTGCGGTGTTTGCCCCTACAGCTTTTACGCCAAATGGTGATACCAAAAATGATTACTACATCGTTAAGGCGAATGCTATCAGTTATTTCGAAATGCAAGTGTACAATAGAGAGGGAAACATACTCTTCCACAGTAAAGACATCAATACAGGATGGGACGGATCATTTGAAGACCGACAGTGTACTGAAGGGGTTTACATCGCACAAATCATGTATCGAGATAATGAGGGTATGGAACATGTGAAATACCAGCAGTTCTCGCTAATGAGATAGCGAAAAATTTAAGCATATAAAGAACCCGAGCCGCACGCTCGGGTTTTTTGTTGCATGTAATTTTAGTTAAGGTTGGATCCAATTAATACCAAGGACATAGCCTAGGTCTTTCAGTTTTATGATTAGGCGTTGTTGTCGTTGCCCTTTTCTAATTGGGCTCCCGAAATACTTGCGTTCAATTCGAACCCAATAATTAATCCGAAGGCGTTCACATAAATCCACAACAACATGATCAGGAGGGTTCCAATGGAGCCATAGAACTTGTTGTAAGTAGAGAAATTTTCAACGTAGTAACTAAAGCCTTGTGACGATGCGATGATCAGAATAGTAGCGAGGATGCTTCCCGGGCTGATGAATCGCCAATCGCGACGGCGAACGGGTCCGTAATTGTATACAATGGAGATGCCTAGGAGGGTAGCGGTGAGCAGTACGAGCAATCTAGCCCAACCGATAATGTCTGAGGTGTATTCTGTCAAATATCCTTGCTCTGCCAACCAACCTGTAAATCCTTCAGAAAATATGAGTGCTACAATGGCGATGAGGATTAATAGGGTTAGGAAAATAGTCAGCAGGAAAGCGCTGAAATACTGCGACCAAAATCGTTTTACATTGATATTATGGTAAGAGATACCAAGGTTTGCGATTAGGCTTAATGTTCCATTCGTAGCAAAGAGTAGCGCGGCCACAAAGGTGATTGATAAAAGCCCGCCTCTTTTGATCGTCAGGATATCTTCAATGGCTTCGAAAGCCATGTCGTGGGTGCTCGGTGGAAGGACGGTTGCCAATAATTCGAAAAGTTCGTCCTGGAAAATATCGAGCGGGAGGTAGGCGATTAAGGTGAAGATGAATATGATGCCTGGGAAAAGGGCAAGGAAAAAACTAAAACTCACTGAACCGGCACGCGATGAAATCGCTCCTTCGTAAATCCCGCGGAAAAAGAAGCTAAGCACATCCCACAGTGTTAGATCGTCGAAGAATGGCGGTTTCACTGAGGAGAGTATTTGTTTAATCTTTTGGCCTAGGTTTCCCATGTTTAATGTGCTTTGAGGCTCATATCTAATTCTTTAATGTGGTTTGTCAGGGCGCCAACACTGATGTAATCTACGCCACATTCTACAAAAGAAATGAGGGTTTGCTCAGTGATTACCCCGGAACTTTCGACTTCGCAGCGCCCACCGATCAGGGCTACAGACTCTTTGGTGGTGGCAATATCGAAATTATCCAACATAATTCTGTCTACTTCAGCGGCTAAGGCTTCGTGAACTTACTGAATATTACGGGTTTCTAATTCTATGACCAATTCGATATGGGGGTCGAGCAAAGAGAAATTGGGCACAAAATCTACTACCGCAGACATATTCCTAATGGATTCCTTTAGCGTTCTCATTGCAAGTTAGCATCTTTGTAGGGCACATGAAGATTGTATTCACGGTTATTGGTAAAACTTCTGAACCATTCATTAGGGAAGGGATCCAATTATTTGCTGGGCGCCTCAAGCACTATATCTCTCTTGAATATGCCGAGCTGTCGGATGTCAAAGGCGGAGGTAAGCTTAGTCCACATGCTCTGAAAGAGGCAGAGGCAGAGGTTTTTCTCAAGTTTTTCCAACCGGGAGATGCCATTGTGTTGCTCGATGAAAAGGGCAAAGAATACCACAGTCGTGGATTTGCAGCACAAATACAAAAATGGATGAACGCTGGGCCAAAGCGCCTGGTGTTTGTGGTCGGGGGTGCCTTTGGTTTTTCCGAGCGCTTGTACACCGCTGCTCAATCAAAATTGAGCATGAGTAAAATGACCACTTCGCACCAATTAATCCGTGTTGTATTTTTAGAACAGCTCTACCGGGGCATGACCTTATTGAATAACGAACCCTACCACAACGACTAATGGGTGCATATAGCTTTGAAAGCATTGCCAAAGACCTCAAGGCAGGCAAGTACGCTCCCGTTTATTTCTTCGCGGGTGAGGAGCCATTCTATGCCCAACAGTTATTGCAACTCATCGAAAAAGGAATCTTAGACGAATCTGAACGCAGTTTCAACCAAACCGTGCTGTACGGCAAGGAGACGAACATGTTACAGATTCTCGAGGAGGCCAAGCGCTTTCCTATGATGAGCGAGCGCATCGTTGTTGTGGTCAAAGAAGCGCAGCATTTGAAGGCAGTAGATTGGGAACTGTTGGCCGGTTATTTGGAGCGGCCTCAGCCCAGTACCGTACTGGCTTTCGGCCACATGCACAAAAAGCTGGACAAACGCAGTAAGGCCGGAAAAGCCATCAAAGCGAACAGCGTGTTTTTGGAAAGCGATCCCTTGCGCGATTATCAAGTAATGCCATGGTTGGAAAAGGAATTGGGCGCCAAGGGCTTCCGTTGCTCCTCCAATGTCGTAGCTGCCATGGCTGAACAGGTGGGTACGGATTTGAGTCGCTTACACAAGGAAGTGGAGAAGCTCGATGTGGCCATGGGCGATCAACGTGATTTAAGCGCGGATGATATTGAACGTCATATTGGAATAAGCAAGGACTACAATAACTTTGAGTTGGTGGCAGCTATCGCCGAGCGTAATATTGCCAAAGCCTTCAAAATTGTTCATTACTTCAGCAAAAATCCTAAAGACCATCCCGTTCAGATGACCACCGGTATCTTGTTCAACTTCGTGAACAACCTGCTGCAGTACCACAGTATGAACGGTAAGTCTGAAAAATCCATTGCCTCTGCATTGAAGATTCATCCCTATTTCTTAAAACAATTTGCACAGGCCTCAGGTCATTATAATGGTGCTCATGCCCTAGTGATGCTTGAAGAACTCCTCATATTTGATAGAAAATGCAAAGGCATGATCCCTTCCAGTGCAAATGAATACGAACATTTGAGAGAATGGCTCATTAAGTGCGTACTTTAGAACTCCCTAACCTGAGAAATGAAAAGATTTCTAACCATATTTTTCCTGTTTTTAGCGACGATAGTGTATGCCCAGCCTCAGATGCTGCGTGGCTTCGTCTATGAAAAAAGCAACGGTGCTCCCATTCCCTATGCCAATATCGTAGTAGAGGGGGAAGACCGCGGAACCATCACAAATTTGGACGGCTATTTCCAGTTATCAGACCTGCCAGTAGGCGAAGTCCAAGTCACTGTGAGCTTTTTGGGGTATGAGACCGTGAGCGAGGCGGTACGCATCTACAAAAACAAGCCCAATACCATCAAGCTTTACCTAGACGAAGGTTCACAAATGCTCAATACGGTAGACTTAAACATTGAGCGTGCGGAGAAAAAAGTCAAGGTCAACACCGCAGTAGTCAATCTGAATCCTAAAGCTATCGAAACCTTCTCGGCAGGGGGAGATCCGGATTTAATGAAAGCCATTTCCGTCTTGCCGGGGGTGGTCACCACTGGGGATCAAGGGGGCCAATTATACATTCGAGGTGGCGCACCCATCCAAAACCTTGTTTTACTCGACGGGATGATCATCTACAATCCTTTCCATAGTATAGGATTCTTCTCTGTTTTCGATACTGACGTTTTACAAAGTGCCAAAGTCTATACGGCCGGTTTTGGCGCTGAATATGGTTCTCGAAACAGTTCGGTAATGGACATCCGTACCCGCGACGGGAACCGTTCTGAAACCACGGGGAAACTCTATTCATCTACCTACATGAGCAAGCTCTTGGTAGAGACCCCGCTGGGCAAAAAGGATAAGAATGGCTTAGCGAACAACAGCCTGTTCTTGAGTGGGAAGACGAGCTATTTGCGTCAATCGGCGCCAATTTTTTATCCCTATGTGGAAACTAGATTCGGGGGATTGCCCTTCACCTTCAACGATATTTACGGTAAGTTCACCACGCAAAGTAAGGGAGGTTCAAAGTTGAGTGCGAAGGCCTTTAATTTTTCTGATGCCGTAATGTTGGACAGCGCACAAGGTATTCAATGGAACAGTTGGGGATATGGGGCTAATTTCACCGTGATACCACCCGCCTCCGCAACACTCATTCAGGGAGATTTTGCCCAGAGTTATTATTTCATCTCCAGCACCGAGAACCCAGACCAGCCTCGCAATTCTTCCATCAATGGTTTTAACGGTGGGTTGGACTTTACCTATTTCTTAGGTAAGGCGGACGAGATCAAATACGGCCTGGATCTCATCGGATATTCCACGGACTTTAACTATACGAACTCTCTTGGATTGGGGCTAAACCAGCAAGAGAGTACCACGGAATTAGGTGGGTTCTTTAATTACCGTAAAGTCGGTACCCTTTTGATTCTAGAGCCGGGTTTGCGATTACATTATTATGGCTCCTTGAGTGAGCTGAGTGTGGAGCCTAGATTAGGCTTGAAGTACAGCATAACTGAAGATTTTAGATTCAAAGCGTCCGGTGGGAAGTACAGCCAGAACCTTGTGGCAGCAAATAGCGACCGCGATGTGGTGAACCTCTTTTATGGGTTCTTGTCGGGCGCGACTGATTTACCTGCGAGCTTTCGCGATCGCCCCATCACTTCAAAGCTCCAAAAGGCAACTCACGGCGTAACTGGTTTCGAATACGATTTGGGTGACCATTGGGACGTGACCGTGGAATCATATATCAAGGACTTCTCCCAGATTTCCAACATCAACCGCAACAAGCTATACGATGATGTGCCGGCCTACAGCGATCGCCCGGAAATCCTGCGCAAGGACTTCATTGTCGAGCACGGTTGGGCCTATGGATACGATGCCTTGGTTAAATTTGAGAAAGGACGTTATTATTTCTGGGGGGTCTATGCCTGGAGCAAGGTGCAACGCGACGACGGTATCCAAGTCTATGCGCCGAATTTTGACCGTAGACACAATGTAAACTTAGTGGCAAATGTTAAGATGGGCAATAAGGAGCGTTGGTTCTTGAGTGTGCGATGGAATTTAGGAACGGGATTCCCATTCACACCGACCCAAGGCTATTATCCAGGAATTGATTTCTTGGATCCATTTGGCAACCCTGATATCAACTTTGATTATACCACGGCCAATGGCGATCCTAGCGTGCTCTACGGTACCTTAAACGGAAACAGGCTGCCGACTTACCACAGGTTGGATGCTTCGTTGAAGTATAGTACGACCGTGAAAACGGGTCAGGCCGAAGTAGTTATTGGAGCCACGAACATGTACAACAGGGAGAATATTTTCTACTATGATCGCGTGGCCGCAGAACGCGTAAACCAGCTTCCAATCATGCCTACGATTAGCGCAAGTTTTACCTTTTAAATGGCGGCAAAAAAAGGTACTTTTGTGCTGTTCTGATTCAAACTATGGCGAGCACAAAGTACATCTTCGTCACCGGAGGGGTGACATCTTCATTGGGCAAGGGTATTATTTCGGCTTCTTTGGCTAAACTCCTTCAGGCACGTGGCTGCCGTGTGACCATTCAGAAATTGGACCCTTATATCAATGTCGATCCAGGAACATTAAACCCCTACGAACATGGGGAGTGTTACGTTACAGAAGATGGTGCTGAAACGGATTTGGATCTCGGTCACTACGAGCGTTTCTTGAATACGCCGACCTCACAAGGAAATAATGTCACCACGGGTAGAATCTACCAAAGCGTAATCGATAAAGAGCGCCGTGGTGATTACTTAGGAAAAACGGTTCAGGTCATTCCTCACATAACAGACGAAATCAAAAACCGCGTGAAGATTCTGGGTGAAACCGGAAACTTCGATATCGTAATCACCGAAATAGGTGGTACGGTAGGGGATATTGAGGCATTACCGTATATCGAATCAGTACGTCAGTTAAAATGGGAATTAGAGCGCAATTGTATGGTGATCCATTTGACCTTGTTGCCGTACTTGAACGTTACAGGTGAGCTAAAAACGAAACCTACGCAGCACAGTGTAAAAACAATGCTCGAGAGTGGGGTGCAGCCGGATGTTTTGATATGTCGTTCTTCGCATCCTGTGGATGAAGATATTAAACGTAAACTGGCATTATTTACAAACGTTCGCCAACGCAACGTGATTGAATCACGTGATGCGAGTACCATCTATGAGGTGCCATTGATGATGTATAATGAAAAGTTGGACGAGGTTGTATTAGATCACTTTGGATTGGCGACGAAAACACAGCCGGACTTGGATAAGTGGCGTGAATTCTTAACGCGCTTAAAGTTCCCTAAACGTACTGTTGAAATAGGATTAATCGGAAAGTATGTGGAGCTTAAGGATAGTTATAAATCTATTTCTGAAGCTTTTATTCACGCTGGTGCATCGAATGAAGTTAAAGTACAGGTGCGTTGGATTCACTCTGAGCATTTGACCCCAAAGAATGCTGCGAAAACTTGCCAAGGTCTTGATGGTATTTTGGTAGCGCCAGGATTTGGTCAGCGTGGTTTCGAAGGAAAAGTAGCGACAGTGCAATATGCTCGTGAGAATAAGATACCATATTTCGGCATTTGCTACGGAATGCAGGCCGCGGTCATTGAATATGCGCGGAACGTCTTGGGTTGGTCGGATGCGAACACGACGGAGGTGAATCCAAAGTCTAGTAAGCCCGTAATAGCCTTAATGGACGAGCAAATGCATATCACAGATATGGGCGGGACGATGCGTCTAGGTGCTCAAAAATGTAATCTCAGTAAGGATTCTAAAGCCTTTGATGCTTATGGTGAAACAGCTATTCTTGAGCGTCACCGTCACCGCTACGAATACAATAACGAATATAAAGAAGAGCTTGTAGCTGCAGGTTTGAAAGCAACGGGTATTAACCCGGAAAGCGGCTTGGTAGAGGTTGTTGAGATTGAGGAACATCCGTTCTTCGTTGGGGTACAATATCACCCAGAATATAAGAGCACGGTACTCAATCCGCATCCTCTTTTTGTTTCTTTCGTTAAAGCCGCGGACCTAAACCGTCAAAACAAATAATTCATGGAAAATCAGAAAGCGGGTTTTGACCGCAATCAACTCATAGGCGTATTACTCATTGTCACCATCATGGTTGGCTTTGGCTGGTGGCAGAGCGCCAATATGCCGGAGGTAGAAGATGCACCCCCCACAGAAGTAGTTGAGGAGGGGGCTTCAACTCAAGGCGTAAATGCTGAAGTGGTAGAAATGACTGCAGCAGTTTTGGATTCGAATGGGTTTGTCGCCGAAGAGATCAGCATTGAGAATGACGACTTAAAATTGACGTATACAACCTTAGGTGCCCAACTAGTCCGTGCACAGATTAAGGGTTATCAAACGTATGATTCTGCAGAGGTCTTATTGGTGAACAGTAACCAAGTTTTGGACATTAAACTACCCGGAGATGTTGCTTTAAGTATAAAGGAATTCAATGTGGTTTCTCATAACGGTACTTCTTTGATTCTTAGCGATGGCGCAACAGACGTAAAGGTAAGTTTGGAAGAAGCTGGCTTTGTGGCGAGCTACACAGTAAATGGTACTGCTAGTGCTGTAGGCAAGCCTGAGTTGTTTTGGGAGCGTACTGCGTACCGTACAGAGAAAGGCATTAGCAACGAACGTATTTATTCTACCTATTCGTACAAGGTTCAAGAAGATGGCGACGTCGATAACTTGAGCGGTCGGGGTGGTGATAAGTCTAAGGATGTTGGAGCAGTGAATTGGCTCGCGCAAAAACAGCATTTCTTCTCCTACATCGTACAACCGGAGGGGGGCTTTGCTTCGGCAACCGTTGCCACGGTTAATGGTACAGATGCAAATGAGAACATCGTGAAGGTGTTTAGTTCGAATTCGACTTTGAACCAGAGTGTTAATGGTGCATATAGTTTGCCGTTCTCGATGTATTTGGGCCCCAATCACTACCAGACTTTAAAGAAGCACGACCGCGATTATGAGAAAGTCATCAACTTCGGTTGGGGGATTTTTGGATGGATTGGTCGTGGCGTCGTGGTGCCGATATTTAACTGGTTGGATGGCTACGGTTGGAACTACGGGGTCATCATTCTGATTATGGTGCTCATCATTAAGGGGACGCTTTCTCCGTTGACTTTTGCCTCTTACCGTTCGATGGCGAAGATGCGTGTATTGAAGCCGCAGATTGAAGCGATTAATGAGAAGTTCGGTGATAAGGATGCTATGGGCAAGCAACAAGCGCAAATGGCCTTATACCGTGAAACTGGAGTAAAACCATTGGGGGGTTGTATTCCTATTTTGGTACAGATGCCTATTCTTTTTGCCATGTTCCGATTCTTCCCTGCATCCATCGAGTTGCGAGGGCAGAGCTTCCTGTGGGCGACGGATTTAAGTACATATGATGCCTTGATTTCTTGGGAATCACACATTCCTATCTTGAGCACAGTTTACGGAAACCACATCTCTATCTTCACATTATTGATGACAGGTTCGACCATTCTATATACCCGCATGAACCAAAGCATGACCGCGTCAACAGGAAATGCGGAGCAGATGAAACAGATGCAGATGATTATGTACTTGATGCCGCTGATCTTCATGTTCGTATTGAACAGCTACCCAGCAGGTCTGACATATTATTACTTCCTATCTAACATTGTTACCTTCGGAATGCAATGGGCCATCCGTAGAAGTTTAAATGATGAAGCAATCTTAGCCAAGATTGAAGCGAAGAAGGCACAGCCTAAAAAGCAAAGTAAGTTCCAGGCTCGCTTAGAAGAAATGCAACGCCAACAGAATTTGAATCGCTCGCAGCGCAGAAAATAATTGGCATAGTTGAAAAAGATAAAAAAGCCCCGCAGTTTCCTGCGAGGCTTTTATATGCTTATCGAATTGGCTTAGGGAACGTGAGTCACTACACCATTTACATAATCGTAATCTCCTGAACCGTCTTGGCGCAATTCCCAAACGATTGTTGCAACACTGTAATCGGCGTTGAAAGGAAGTGTTGTTGGGATATCGATGTGGAACTGCATTGGTGTGTAACGCGTACCATAAACATCACCGGCGGCGAACGCATTGCCTAGTGGATTTAAATCGCCCAAGTTCATACCCCATGGTCCCAATGAAACCATAGAAGTATCGGAAGTTGCAGCATCATCGCTCTCTACCCAGCCAATAACAGCTGCGGTTGCGTGACGGTACAATACTTCGTCATGGGTATAGATCGTTCCGGACTTGATTAGTGGTGTTCCATTTACCAAAGCAGCATCTTGTGCCCAAGTCGTTGGAGTAGCACCTGAACCAGTACTTACCTTGGGCAAAGAACTTACTTGGTTCAAATCAACCCCATTTCCGTAATCCTTAGCTTGCACACCGTTGAGTAACAAGTACGACTGAATCATGTATACGTTATCAAGGTTTGTTTCCAACGCTTTAACGCGAGGGAAAACGATGAACTTCGTACCAGTATTTTCAACATCAGCTTCTAAACCAAACGCAACTTCTGCTAGGGTAGCAGCAGCCGCCGCGGCAGTGGGGCTTTGACCTACGTCCGTGTTGTTCACGTAGAAGTTGGGTACACCTGAAGTTGGGAAGTTGTCGTCGAACTTAGCAGAGGCAGCGTTATCGGTAGAAAACCAATCACCAACGTGATTTGCAATTAATACCACGCTATCGCCCAATACTCCATCCAATATGGTCATGATTTCAGCACCGTTTGGACAATATTGACACCATGCACCGGTTGTTTCAATTACCAATGGACGGGCAGCATTGCTTACGGTCAATGAGTCACCTGGGTAGGTGGCAGGCTCAACTGCTGGGCCATTTGGCTCACAGGAGGTCATAAATAGAGCGCCTATAACAGCGCCGAATGCTACTAATTTTTTCATTTCTAGGTTAATTTGAGTTACGAAAATATCGAAAAAACCCTAATAAATAGTAAACGAATAAGAAGTCCTGATCGGTATGTCCGAAATCATAGATGGTGTCGAACAGATTTTCGACGTTGTAAAAGAGCACAGGTTGTCTGGTCGGGAGTTTAGGAAGTGGTGGGAAAAAGATTGATTTCAATATGTTAATCAACGTTTCCTTAGGCCGATATTGTTAGTTTCCTTGAAATAATAGCAAAGAGGAATCCCCATAGCTCAAAAAACGGTAATCATTTTCTAAGGCATGAGAGTAGATCTCGCGCCATTGCTCGCCCACTGCCGCACTCACTAAAAGCAGCAAAGTGGAGCCAGGCTGGTGGAAATTTGTAACGATCCCTTTTACGGTTTTGAAGGAGTAGCCCGGTTTGATCATGAGCTGGGTGTACAGGGCTAATTCCATGATGCCACGTATTTTCAGTGTTTCGAGCAGTGCCGAATAGGTTTGTGTGACCGTCAGGGAGGAGTTGAGGGTATAGGCTTCGAATTGTCCTAATGGGCTCAATTCTCCGGTTTCTATCAATTTTGCGCCGATCCAGTGGAAACTTTCCAAGCATCTCAAGCTCGTAGTACCGACTGCGATTTTGGGCCCCTCGTGCCCTAAATACTGCTTGAGCCATTTCTGGGACAGGATTATTTCTTCGTCGTGCATCTGGTGTGCCTCGATTTCTCCTTCTCCCAATGGTTTAAAGGTACCTGCGCCAACGTGGAGGGTAAGTTCGACTGTCTCGTGGTCTGCACATTCCAAGGATTGAAAGACACGCTGGGTAAAATGAAGGCCAGCCGTGGGGGCAGCAACAGAACCGTTCGTATGGGCATATACGGTTTGGTAACGCTCCGCATCGTCGGAGCTGGCGTCCCGATTCATGTAGGGCGGTAACGGGATTTTACCGGCGCACTCTAGGACTTGCGCAAAGGTGAGACCTCTATTCCAAGTGAAAGAAATGACGCAAAAGGCTCCGTTTCGTGAGACTTTTTCCGCTCGAAGAGTGGTGCCATTTTCGAGGACCAATTCCAGTGGGTGATCCTTCCAACGTTTAAGGTTGCCGACCAAGCATTCAAATTGGACGTTGTGCACACTATTCATCGCTTCTTCTACACTCTGGGCATACGGCCCTAGGCAGAAGATTTCAATGGGCTTAGTGCCTTCGGTTTTTATAAACTGCAAGCGTGCACGGACCACGCGCGTATTATTGAAGATCAGCTGGCTATTTGGTGGTAGCTGGGCAGGGAGGTCAGTAAATAATTGGTCTCTGATGCTGCCCTCTTTGAATACGAGCAACTTGCTTTGATCTCGCTCCGTTAAGGGATGCACGGCAATGCGTGAGTTTGGTAAGTCGTATTCGAAATCTGATTTTTGCATGTTGCTCGGTACTGCGCATGCAAATTTAGCGTTCCCTACCTTTAAAGTATTATTTCGTGCCAACAATGCCCAAACGAATTGTCATTTCTACCTCGAACGACATCAGCACCGATAATCGGGTGCATAAGGTTGCTATGTTGCTTCGATCGCTCGGCTACCAGGTGCTTTGGGTAGGACGGAAGTTGCCCACCAGTGTAGCGATCCAGCGACCCTATCAAGTACGTCGTCTGTCCTTGATGTTTAAGAAAGGTGCATTGTTTTATGCGGAACTTCAGGTGCGCTTGTTCTTTTTCTTACTGACCAATCGAAGCACACATTTGTTATCGAACGACCTAGATACGCTGTTGCCAAACTATTTGGTTTCTCGATTATTTCAAAGTACCCTCATTTACGACACACATGAATATTTCTGCGGTGTTCCAGAGCTAGAGGGCCGATGTGCGAAGAAGGTGTGGCAAGGATTGGAGCGGAGTTTGTTTCCGCGCGTGGAACACATCTGGACGGTCAACGAGAGCATAGCAGATTTATACGAGGCCGATTATGGCAAGCGTCCTAAAGTATTTAGAAATATCAGCCCTATGCCGGAGGGGTTTGAGCGAGTTTCGAGGGGAAAATTAGGCCTACCGGAAAATAAAATTATAGCCATCAATCAAGGTTCGGGGATGAATGTGGACCGAGGGTTGGAGGAAGCCTTGGAGGCTATTGACGGGATGTCAGAGGAATGGATGCTTTTGTTGGTGGGGTCTGGAGATGCCATTCCCGCCTTAAAGGAAAGTGTTCGCGAGAGGGGTCTGGAGTCAAAGGTGTTTTTTGTGGGTCGCGTACCCTATGCCCAATTATTACAATATACCGCTGCCGCCGATTTAGGCTTGAGCTTGGATAAAGATACCAACATCAACTATCGCTTCAGTTTGCCGAACAAGCTGTTCGATTATTTGCATTGCGGCATTCCCGTAGTTACCTCACCTTTGGTAGAGGTGGCGCGCATTGTGGAGGGCTATAGTGTGGGGGAAACGGTGGAGCCGACGGATATAGAGGCCTTAAGAAATACAATGGTCCAAGTCGTGACGCAGCGTGAACTTTACGCCAAAGGAATTGAGCAGGTGCAGCGAGAATTGAATTGGGTTCGAGAAAGTGAAGCGCTTAGGAGATTTTACGACCGACTTTAGGTTGTGCCGCGCAGAGCACCACCAGCTTGTACAAATCAAACATGGCTACCGTTCCTCGGCCTGCACTAAGTCGCCCGAACATCCATTGGGTTAAAACAGGGTGAAGCCAACGCAATAGCACTGCGCCTCCCCAAGATTGTAACTTCTTGTACGTCGCATACAAGCGCACATCTTCGTCTATTTTGCCTGCATTGATCAGCGCAGCTAATCCTAAAACTGCGGTTTTGGTCTTTTCCATAAACACCTGGTCCGAATCAATGCCTAAATGGTAGGCAGGATTTTCTAGGTGCTTCACAGGCAAACAGCGGTGCCTTAGTTCCAATCCAAAAAGAGTATCCTCATGCCCATATTCGAGTACATTCGCGTCGAAGGCAATGGTTTCAGCCACCACTCGGTCCATACAGACATTGAAAGCTGAAAAACTACTGTAGGGTGTTTGGTTGCGACGATTGGCCGAAACACTCTCTTTTTGAATCCCCACTTTGTAGCGTAGCCATTGTTTGTGGTCACGGTGGTAAGCGGTGCCGCCTACAAGGACTGTGTGTGGTGCCGCATGCTTCAGGTATTGAGCGATAAAGTTCGGTTGAACCGGTAGGGCATCTGCGTCCAAAAACAGCAATTGAGCGCCTTGGCTCAAGGCAACGAGGTGGTTTCTATTGGCGGCGCGTCCTCGTTGTTCGGTGTAGTGATGGTAGTGCACGCGAGGATGCTGAGTCCAATTCTCATGTAGTGGTTGAGCTTCGGAAAATTGATCTGAGATGTGAATTTCCGTGTTGGAAAGGGTGGGGTTGGCTTTTATTTCGCCGAGCAGCGCCTCAATCAACGCCCCGACATTATTGCCGTAGCTGGCAATGCAAATGCTGAGGTCGATGCTCTGGTACTCCATGGATTAAACGCTTTTTCCCTTGTTATCTGTGACCGTTCCTTCGGCAACTTTTAGCGTACGTTGGTGGTACTTGTGGATCATCTGATAATCGTGCGTGGCCATAATCACGCTCTTGTTCTCCTCAGTTAAACGAAGGAGCAGTGCCATTATTTCCTCTGAAGTACGTGGGTCCAAGTTTCCTGTTGGTTCATCGGCCAAAATGATTTTCGGATCGTTCAACAGCGCTCGGGCGATGGCTACGCGTTGTTGCTCACCGCCTGAGATTTCGAACGGGCTCTTGTGCTTTTTGTTTTGCATGCCTACCCAAGACAAGACCTCCACGATGCGCTTGACACGTTCCTCCTTGTCCTTCCATCCGGTGGCGCGGAGCACAAAGTCTAGGTTGGCCTCCACCGTGCGGTCGGTGAGAAGTTGGAAATCTTGGAATACAATGCCCAATTCTCTTCTGAGGCTAGGAATGTCTTTGTCCTTCAATCTCTCAAGGTCGTGGGTTCCCAATTGGCCACTGCCCACCTTAAGTGGTAAGTCGCCGTAAAGTGTCTTCAACAAGGAACTCTTACCGGATCCCGTTTGCCCGATAAGGTAGATGAATTCGCCGGGTTGCACGTTAAAACTTACGTTACTAAGGACCAAGTGTTTGCCTTGGAAAATGCTTGCTTTATCGAGGGATACTAGCGCCATAGGATGGGTTCAAATTCAATGTTGAAGGGTGATTTCAAATGTAGGACAAATACCAAAACGGCGAACGGCAGCGTTTTTGAAGATGTGAATAACTCCAATGAATTGGTCTCTAACCACAAGGATTACCCATTGGAGGACACTTATTTTTAAGGATAAACCCAATGTAGATGAGAACAACCCTCTTCTTATTCTTTTCGCTAGTGTTTTCGGGGGCTACGATGGCGCAAGAAACAGCGCTGGAGCACGGGCATGAAGCGACTTTCAACGAAAGTGTTGCCTTGTTTGATGAAGGATTATATGCCGCGGCCCGCGTAGGCTTCGACGTAATCCTTTCTACAGATTTGGCGCTCCAAAGCTTTCTCAAGGAAGAAAGTAGCTACTATCGAGCCATGTGTGCACTGTACTTGATGAACGAGCACAGCGAAAACTTTCTGTCGTATTTTGCTAATACTTATCCGCTTAGCCCAAGATGGCAGGAGGCCCATGTCAGTGCGGCGAACTATTACTTTAATAATCGTCGTTACCGCAAGGTAGTGCAATGGTTGAGTGCCATAGATGCTGCAGATGTACCAAATTCTTTCAAGAGCGAATACTACTTCAAGCTCGCGTACAGCTACTTGATGGTGGACGATATTGAAAAGGCGAGAAACATATTCTTTCAAGGAACCTCGTACTCCGGGGAATACCAAACCCATCATAAATACTACTATGGCCACATTGCCTATGAGGCAGAACAATATTCCACGGCCATTGCTCAGTTTGAAGCGCTCATTGGCGATGAGAAATTTGGTGGTGTCGTACCTTACTACCTGAGCCAGATCTACTACAAAACTGGAGATGTAGATGAATTGCTACGCGTCGGAGAGATGTTGTTGGCCCAAGCGGTGGAGAGCCGTGCTGCGGAAATAGCCAAGCTCATAGGTGAAGGGTATTACCAAAAGAAGGATTGGATACAAAGCGCCAAATATTTAGAGAAGCACCAAAGCCTTGGCGGTAAGCTTAGCGATGATGATCATTACAAACTTGGCTTTGTATTGTATAAAACAGGGCGCTACGAGGAAGCTATACAGAGCTTCAACAAAATCCATAGTCGCGATGATGATATGGCGCAGAGCGCCTACTACCACTTGGCTGATTGTTATCTAAAAACCGGTAAAAAGACTGAAGCGCAAACCGCCTTTTTGACGGCGAGCGAGAGCGGAAGCAATGATGCCATTCGCGAAGACGCCTATTTTAATTACGCCAAGCTGGCCTATGACAGCAGCACGCCCTTCGAGCAGCCCTTAGACATCTTCCAAACCTTCTTGAATCGTTATCCGACGAGCAAATACCGCATGGAAGCCAATGAATACTTGGCTAGTCTTTATTTGAATTCGAAGGATTATGAGCGCGCGCTAAAGGCCATCTCTGCAGCAGGCCTAGAGCAGCCAACGATGCAAGGTGCTTACCAAAAGGTGGCATATTTCCGTGGGGTCCAGCACTTCAACGCCATTCAATATCGGGCGGCAAAAAGTCATTTTGAGAAATCCTTGGAATACCCCTTGAATAATGTGTATACAGCCCTATCACACTACTGGTTGGCTGAAATTCACTACCGCCATAAGGATTACAACCTTGCGCTGAAGGAGCTGAATGCCTTTGAAGCAACGCCGGGCTCGGCCATGCTTAGCGAGTACAAACGCAGTTTGTATAACAAGGGGTACACCTACTTCAGTAAGGAAGATTACGGCGGTGCAGCGACGAACTTCAGATTGTTCTTGGAGCGTTCACGTCAAGGGAGCCGCTTGTCTATTGATGCAGAGCTTCGCTTGGCGGATTCTTACTTCATGACCGGGCAATACGACAATGCCATCAAGTACTATAACTTTTATCTGCACTATACACCGTCAGATGCGGACTACGCCTATTTCCAGCGAGCTTTGTGTTTTGGATTGGTAGACGAGCCGGCCAAAAAGGCCACAGCCTTAGAAGCGCTAGTGAGCAACTTCCCGAAATCTGTGTACGCGACGGATGCGTATTTTGAACTAGGTGAGACCTACATGAAGCTCGACAATACGGCTAAGGCGGAAAGTATCTTCACGGATTTCATCAACGATTACCCGAAATCTCGTTTCATAAAAAATGCCAAGATTGCTTTAGGCTTGATCTACAGAACCCAAAATAAAGTGGAGAAGGCTTTAGATGCTTTTACTTCTGTAGTTGAGGAGTATCCGAATACTCCTGAGAGTAAGGAAGCACTAAGTTTAGCTAAAATTCAATATTCAGAGCTCGATCGATTGTCGGATTACGTTGATTGGATCCAAAACCTGACAGGGATGAATATAGGGCAAGGTGCTCTCGATTCAACGCTGTACAATGCAGCTTTCGACCGCTATAGTTTTGGCGATTGTGAGGGGGCTAAAAAAGGCATGCTCGAGTACATCACGAAGTTCCCAGATGGCATCTTCAGAGTTCCAGCAAATTACTACGCGGCAGAATGTGCTTTCGCGGAAGGGGACGATGTGGTTGCTCTTGCTGGTTATCAATTTGTTGAAAGCTCCGGAGAATTGAGCTTCCGCAAGCGCACGGTAGAGCGTTTAGCTAGCTTGTATTACGCGAGCGAGGATTATGAAAACGCTTTTACCTATTTCCAGCAGGTTATTAGCTTGGTCGGCAATGCGGATGAAGGTCGCCGTGCAAGATTGGGGTTAATGCGTTGTGCTAAAGCACTAGAGGATATTCCGGTCATCACGCAATATGCGGAGAGCTTATTGCAGGATGAGGGTTTGCCGGTAGAGTGGCGCTCAGAAGCCTTACTAAATGCCGCGCAAAGTGCCTTGGCCTTGAACGATAGCGCAAATGCAAAATTGTACTACACCCAGGTAGCAGCCGAGATTAAAGGTGAGGCGCAGGCCGAGTCGAATTACTATTTGGCCCAGTTCGAATATGTGCAGTCCAAATATGAGGCGTCAAATGAGCGCATCTTCTGGATGATCGATAACCTCCCAACGTACCCACAGTGGCGCTGGAAGTCCTTGCTGTTGATGGCAAAGAACTACGCTGGCCTGCAGGATGATTTTCAAGCGAACTACACCTTGGATTACATCATAGATAATGCGGAAGGTCCTATTGTATCGGAGGCGCAACAGTTTAAATCTGACCTTGCTAGACAAAGGGCAGCTGAAGAGGCGCAGGCCCAAATCTCAGATACGCTTGAGGTTGCGCCCACGCAGATGGAAGAATTGGATCAAGAATAAACTCAACTGAAGCAATGAAAAAGATTCTATATACCGTATTATTTTTGGCTCCACTGAGCTTGTGGGCGCAAGAAGAAACAGGAGATGAAGTAAAGAGTGTAGAAATTCGGGTGGTGGAAGATTACCAGGCCCAGGTGCGTGCGGCGCACAAAATTTCGGAGCAGCCTTCCTTCACTGATACTAC
>DMCR01000090.1:0-8200 GCA_003445735.1 Cryomorphaceae bacterium | reverse complement strand
ATTCCTGCTATCAAACTTGGACGTGTGAAACTGCCAAAACTACCTACCCAGCGCGTAAGTGTTGGGGGTGGAATGTACAGCAGTTCCTTTGCGGATATCGTCTTCTCTTCCCCGCGTTCGAGAAAGAACGTTTGGGGCATCAAAGCGCATCATGAAGGCGCAGGGTCTGGTGTGCTCAATACCGCCTACGAACTGCAGCCTGCTTACGAGAATTCCATACTAACGGATTTTCAGCGTGCAACTAAGAATTGGAACCTTAAAACTCAACTCTTCTTAGATGCAGATTATGTGAGTTTCTATGGAATGATGGACACTAACGGGGTAAATGCTATTTCGCCTACACCTCACGAGTGGAACTTGAGTGCAGGGTTGAGCCAACAATGGTTGAGAACTTCGAATCCTACCTCTAAAGTACCGGCTGCCTACCGCAGTGGTGGCTTGGCTTACCATTTCACAAATGCAGGTATTGGAGCCCACGAGCACTTGGCTAAAACCATACATCGCATCGAAGTCTATGCCGATGAGGCGCAAATTAATGTGGATTTAGGGTACCAATTCGGTCAATATTCCCTTACCGAAATGGTTATTGAGCCTCGCATAAATCAATACCATCATTTTTATCTAAGTCCTCAGACGCAAGGCAAAAACGGGATGCTGAACTACCAGTTTGGGTTAACTTTCGCCGGTACGATCAACAATGAAGGTGCCGATAATCAAAATACCTATTATATCTTCCCGAACATCAATCTACAAGCTGAGGTATTGAAGCGTACACTCGCCATTTATGGTGGTTGGGATGGACGTGCGCAGCAGCAAACCTTGAGTGCCTTATTGGCCAATGTCCCTGTGATCTCAGGCGATCAGACCTTGGCTCTCACCGGCGAGAACAGGGGATATGTCGGAATGCAAGGCGCGTTGGCAGGAAAACTTCAGTATCGCGTTGAAGGTTCTATGGCTTTTGTCATGAATGATGTGCAATTCGAGCGAGACAGTACAACTTCGACTATGAATGATATGGCGTCGCTTCGAGTAGGCTATGCTAACTATACGCGGTCTCGCCTTCGCGCGGAATTAAATCTTCCCATGGATGCCTTCACAGCCAGTGTGTATACCGAACTCAATGCCTATTCAGGTGCCGATCAATTTATAGGCGCTGAAGGCCGCGTTTTGGGTGCCTTGTTGCGAGTAGATCAAGGTGACGTGCATCTTACTTCAAACTTCAAATATGTTGGAGGACGTTATGCGGGTAATAATGAAAAGGGTATCTATGATTTGGGCGATTTCATGGATTTAAGCCTTGATTTAGGCTATACAATTAACGAGAATTTAGGGGTGAGTTTAAGGGCTTATAATCTCTTGAATCAACGCTATCAATTATGGAGCGGTTACGAGGTTCGAGGAACGCGTGGACTGTTCGTGTTGAACTACCAATTTTAACGGCCCAAATCCTCGGGAAATCCCGAAAATGTTGATAACCTTGTTGGTAACTGCAAGAGGGGTTTCGGCCCCTTTTATCGCTTTTTGAGCCCCTAAAAGTTATCTTTGTTAAGATAGCATAAAGCGAACTTACGCGCTGATATTTATGAGTGAACAAGAGAAGAATTACGACGGTGGTTCCATTCAGATTCTGGAAGGACTAGAGGCCGTTCGAAAACGCCCCGCCATGTACATTGGAGACATTAGTCTCAAAGGATTGCACCACCTTGTTTATGAGGTAGTAGATAACTCTATTGATGAAGCACTGGCCGGTCACGCCAAGGACATCTACGTGACCATTAATGAAGATAATAGCATCACCGTAAAGGATGATGGTCGTGGGATTCCCACGGATATGCACCCCAAGGATGGACGTTCTACCCTTGAGGTGGTTATGACGGTCCTTCATGCAGGGGGTAAATTTGATAAAGAGTCCTACAAGGTTTCCGGTGGTTTGCACGGGGTAGGGGTAAGCTGTGTGAACGCACTATCATCTATGCTTCATGCAGAAGTACATCGCGATGGCAAAAAGCATGAAGTAGAATTCTCCCGTGGGGTAGCAAAGTATCCTACTCGAGAAATAGGCTCTACAGATTACCGCGGTACGATTGTAACGTTTAAGCCGGACCAAGATATCTTTGAGGAAACCGAATACCACTATGAAATCTTAGCAAAACGTATGCGCGAATTAGCCTTCTTGAATAAAGGCATCGCCATTACCTTGAAGGACCTTCGTGAACTGGATGAAAAAGGCGAGCCCATTGGCGAGCGTTTCTTCAGTGAAGATGGTTTAGCGGGTTTTGTGAAGTATATCGATAGTAATCGCGAGGTCATTATGCCTGCGGTCATGTGCATGGAAGGTGAGCGCGATGGTATTCCAGTGGAAGTGGCCATGCACTACAACACATCCTACAACGAAAACATACACTCGTACGTCAACAATATCAATACACACGAAGGAGGTACACATTTGGCAGGTTTCCGCCGTGCGTTGACCCGTACCTTGAAGAAATATGCGGACGAAAGTGGCTTGTTGGCGAAAGAAAAAGTTGAAATCGCCGGGGATGATTTCCGCGAAGGTTTGACAGCGGTTATTTCTGTGAAGGTTATGGAGCCTCAGTTTGAGGGTCAGACTAAAACTAAACTTGGAAATAAAGAAGTCAGCGGTGCGGTGGATAAGCTCGTTGGAGAGATGTTGACGAATTTCTTAGAGGAGCATCCGAACGAAGCTAAGGTCATCGTACAAAAAGTGTTGCTGGCCGCCAAAGCTCGTGTGGCAGCGAAGAAAGCTCGTGAAATGGTGCAGCGCAAAGGATCGATGTCATCTATGGGCTTGCCAGGAAAGTTGAGCGATTGTTCAGAAACAGATCCGCATTTATGTGAAATCTTCCTCGTGGAGGGTGATTCTGCAGGGGGTACGGCCAAACAAGGTCGTGATCGTAATTTCCAAGCTATCCTTCCGCTTCGCGGTAAGATCCTAAATGTAGAAAAAGCTATTTCTCACAAGGTGTTTGAAAACGAAGAGATTAAGAACATGTATACTGCATTAGGAGTAAGTGTGGGGACAGAGGAGGATAGCAAAGCCTTGAACATGGATAGACTCCGTTACCACAAGATTGTAATTATGACGGATGCCGATGTGGATGGCAGCCACATTTCAACGTTAATATTAACCTTCTTCTTCCGCTACATGCGGGAGTTGGTAGAATTGGGCTATGTATATATCGCTACTCCACCATTGTATTTGGTGAAAAAAGGAGCAAAGCAAGCTTATGCTTGGGATGATAAGCAACGCGATCAGATTGCCCAGGAATTTGGTGGAGATGCAGGTTCCGGTGTTGCTGTCCAGCGCTACAAGGGTCTTGGTGAGATGAATGCAGAACAACTGTGGGATACTACTATGAATCCTGAGGAACGTATCTTGAAGCAAGTAACCATTGATGATAGCGCGGAAGCGGATCGTGTCTTCTCCATGTTGATGGGAGATGATGTACCGCCGCGTCGTGATTTCATCGAGCGCAACGCTAAATACGCAAACATTGATGCCTAATACGGGCATAATGATACGAGAAGCCTCCATTCTAGGGGGCTTTTTTGTATGCCTTGTACTCACCACATTAGTTGGATGTAGGCAGCAGGCGCAGGCGGATAAAATGGTGTTCAGGTATAATGAATCTGCAGGTATTCCCACATTAGATCCTGCGTTTGCTAAGGATAAAAGTACCATTTGGGCGGTCCAGCAACTTTTTGAATCCTTAGTCGCCTTAAATGAGAAGAATGACATAGTTCCTATGTTGGCCTCTCATTGGTCGGTCGCCGAGAATGGCCGCGTCTATGAGTTCTCAATACGCGATGCATACTTCCACAACGGAAGCAAGCTATGTCCTGCAGACGTCGTGTACAGTCTCAAGCGATTGCAAGATCCTAGTATCGCCTCTCCGGGCAGTTGGGTATTAGAAGATGTCTTGGATATTCACGAGAGTAAGACTGGTAAGGTGATCATTGAGCTGCATGCTCCAAATGCTTCGTTCTTATCCCTTCTGGCTATGCCGTATTGCGGGGTAATTCCCGCTGGGTCAGTGGAAGTCGCAACTTCGCCGGTGGGCACGGGCCCTTTTAAGATACACCGCTGGCATTATGGTGAAAAATTAGTCCTTCATAAACATGAGCAGTATTGGAAACAGGATGCTGAAGGCCAGTCGTTACCGTATCTCGACGGTATAAGTGTGTCTTTTCTACCGGATCAACAAAGCGCCTTCTTGGAGTACCTCAGCGGAAACTTTGATTTTTTACCAAACCTCGATCCTAGCTTTAAAGACGACCTGTTGACTAAATCTGGAGATTTGCAATCGCGATACCATGAAGGTCACCGATTGGAGCGTACTCCTTTTTTGAATACAGAATACTTGATTTTTAATGCAGAGAAAGGGTTGCCACAGGAACTCCGTTGGGCTATTAATGCAGGGATTAACAGGGAAGAAATGATAAAGTCCTTGCGCAATGGAGTGGGAATTCCAGCGCGTGGGGGAATCGTACCTTTTGGCCTTCCTGAATACCAAGATAATATAGGAACGGCTTATGCGCCGGATTCAGTGGCTGCGCTGTTGGCCTCGATGGAGTTGCCGGATCTGACCCTGGTTACCGTGGCGAACTACCGCGATCTATGCGAATACGTGCAGGGTGAAATGGCGGGCTTAGGTTGGCCAATAGCCGTAAATGTGGTTCCTTCTGCGACGTTGAGGAGCGAGAAGAGTTCAGGTACTTTGGACTTTTTTAGAGCCAGTTGGATTGCGGATTACCCAGATGCTGAAAATTACATGATGCTTTTCTACAGCGGGTATAAGGCGCCTAATGGGCCCAATTACAGTTTGTATGAGGATATACATTACGATGCAATGTACGAGCAGATTCGAGCGCTGCCGCCGGGCGAGGAGCGCAGTACTCTGATGCGTGAGGCGGATCAATATCTAATGCAAGAACAGGTATTGGTGCCTTTGTATTACGATGAGTTGCTGCGCGTCTATCCAGATTATGTCACTGGTGTGGGGTCGAATGCCCTGAATGCCCTCAATCTTCTCGAGGCTCGGTTGGAGCGCTAAAAAAAGTGGTGATTAGTGGACGGTGGTCACTGAAGGTTACGTCGCCTAGGTATTGTCCGGAATAGGGCAGTTGTTCGTCCACTAGGGTCCAATCGATGCGCAACGGAAATCCCTTTTGCAACAATGGTAGGTAGGAGCCCCATGCGCCCGACCCCTTGAAAATGTACGGATCGTCTAATTTCCAGAGCATGCGCACATACAAATTCC
Source organism: Cryomorphaceae bacterium (assembly GCA_003445735.1). GTDB lineage: Bacteria > Bacteroidota > Bacteroidia > Flavobacteriales > Schleiferiaceae > UBA10364. The sequence goes on along the minus strand of DMCR01000090.1, from coordinate 2,918 downwards.
CGCCTGGGACTGAGTTGAAGTCCCCTGTGAGTACCACGGGATAAGGACTTTCGTTGACCCATTGCATTATATTTCGGCCTTGTTTGCCGCGGTCTCTATCCGAGCGTGCGATTTTCTTAGCCATGAATTGCCCCTTTTCAATCCATTCCTCGCGGGTGGGCTCAATCTCCATGTCCATGTCCTTGATACCGGTTGAACTCAGGTGGATGTTGATGATGCGAATGGTGTCGTCAGGGAGAGCGATGTCCGCATAACCCGCGCTGCGTTTAGCGTAGGAATTTTCTCCAATAGCATTGAACACCAAGGAACCGTGGCTGATGATGGGAAATTTTGAATAGATCGCGGTCCCAATTCTCTTGTTGTTCGGCGCGTACACTCGGAAAGGGTAGTGGTCTGCTACGGGATTTGCCGCGCTTTGACGCATTTCTTGGGTACACAAAATGTCGATACGTTCCGATTGCGTCCATTGTGCGATGTCACTGGCTATGCCGCGTTGTTGGTAAAAGGCGCGTACGTTGTAGCTGGCCACCGTCCAGGAGGTTTGTTCGGGAGTGGGGGATGTGCCTATGGGAAATTGGGCCATTACTGGGTAAAACAGCAGCGCTAAGCCTATGAGGTTTTTGAACATGTGCTGAGGTCGGAATCGGGCCCAGATCAGAATCATGATCAAATGTGGGAACAGCAAGAATGGAAATAGAATGCTCAGTACTCCGGAACCTGGAATCCAATGGCCTGGGAGTAATGATCCAAAACCGATAAGTAGTGTGGCGTAAAAGAGTCCTACGTTGAACGTTCGCAGTATCCAGAGGCGCTTTTTCACTGGTCCTTGGAGATTTTAAATAAATAGGCCTTTTCCTCCTTGCTCAAGCTGTCGTACCCCTTGTCCTTGATCTTGTCTAGGATAGCGTCCATTTTGGCGGTATCCGTTTTTTGGGTGTCCGATTTTTTAGTCTTTACCTCCTCATACTTGGTATAATTGCGCTCGCCAAATTTGAAACCTTTGCGTTTGCGTGAGTTTCGGTAGAGGGTGTTGCGCACGGCATCTATGACTTGGAACAGGTAAACATTCCATTCGTGGCCGTTACGCATGCTGCGAATGAAGAAATAGGCGACGATGGCGCCACCGATGTGGGCGATGTGGCCGCCGGCATTAGAACCGGTCAAGCTGAGAATATCGAGCAGGACGATGCCTGCGGCAAGCATCCAGTATTTTACTTCGAAGATCCCCCATAATCGGACCGGCATATTTGGTAAATACATGGCTCCGGCAACCAATACAGCAATGGTACCAGCACTGGCGCCAACCATGGATCCCGCGCCCAAAATAGGGCTGATGTTGTAGAGAATGATGTAGAGCAGTCCACCGCCAATGCCGCCGTAGATGTACAATGCGAGCATACGCTTTTCGCCCAAATATTCAATAAGCATCTTACCTGAGAAGTATAGGATGAGCATGTTGAAGAGGATGTGGCGGAAGCTAAAATGTGTAAACATATAGGTCAGCAAGGTCCACGGACGGGTAGCTAGTTTCCACGGGGTGGACGGCAGGGCTAAAAGATCGTCGGCTAGGCGAGGGATTAGGCCCATCTGGCCAGTCAATAGCGTGAGAAATGCGTTTGAGATGCTGTACAATAGAAACACCCCAATATTCAGGTACAGCAATCGGGTCAAGTAATCGCCCTTGAATGCGTCGTGTTTGATTCTATCGATGAAATCACTCATGTCTGGGTGTGGGGTCTGGTACCTTAAAGATACATTTCTCTGCGCCATTTTTTGATGAGCAAGTATCCGAAAAGCATCCCACCCAGATGGGCAAAGTGTGCGATGCCGCTATTGCTCACTGTAAAGCCGTTGTAAAGTTCTAAAAGGCCGTAGCCTATGACGAAATATTTTGCCTTTATGGGGAAGAAAAAGTTGAGATAGATCACCTGGTTCGGGAAGGTCATCCCGAAAGCGAGCAGTACACCGAAGACAGCACCTGAGGCTCCTACCATCGGCACGTGGAGCAATCTATTCATCGCCCCCCACACTGGATCTGTGTAGTTCATACCTTGATTAATTATGTCTCCGCCCTTGCTCAGAATCGTATCCATTGCTGCACCATCGAGTTGCGTACTTAATTGGAAATATTCCAAAGCATTGACTCCGATCTGAAGGGCGCTAGCGCCTAATCCAGTCAATAGGTAGTAGATCAGAAATCGTTTCGGCCCCCAGTAGTTCTCCATCGCGCTACCCAAAAACCACAACATAATCATGTTGGAGAAGATGTGGCCCATATTGCCGTGCATGAACATGTGAGAAACTAATTGGACTGGGAGGAAGCTGTCCGATAAGGGGAAATACAGCCCGAGCCAATCTGTAATATCAATACCGAAGGTGTTGCGAATGCTGAACATTCCTAGGAAGCACAGGCCGTTGATGATCAACAGGTTCTTCACGACGGTAGGCATTAAACTAAATCTGCGTTGTACAATCATAATGCTTTTTCAATCTCCTCCGCGTTCCATTCTATGATTATTTTCTTACCCTTGGGAGTGTATTGTGGGTTGGAACTACTTAGGAGTTGTTCTCTTAACACGTAGAGTTCCTCTGAGGTTCTAGGATCTTGCATGGCGGCGCCGTTTTGCGCGATGGCCAAGGCGATACTTTTCAGTAGCTTTTTCTCGCCGGCTTCTTCTTGCTCGTGGTATTGCTCGAACAGTGCTTCCAATGTCGGTACGGCCTGTTCGACGTTGAGCATCATTGGGATGCCTTTAATGTTATATTCACCCTCTGTAGTTTGAGGGACCAAGTCAAAGCCTGCGATGGTGAAATCTTGTTTGTGCTCTCGGTATAGTGCTATCTCGGCCATGGACAAGGAAATGCTCTTGGGGAACAAGACCTGTTGAGAAGGCACGGTCGCATCTTGGAGCTTGGAC
>DMCR01000112.1 GCA_003445735.1 Cryomorphaceae bacterium | reverse complement strand
ATACTCGCTACCCAGCAAATAGCTGATGGCCTCCACAATCTGCTCGGGACGGCCAAAAGCATCCATAGGAATGGTTGTTTTTACTTGGGCCAACAACTCCTCAGGCACCTCATGCAACATGCCTGCATTCATATATCCAAAGGCAATGGTGTTGGCCGTGATACCCTTCTGGGCAAGGTCGATGGCCACACCACGCATATATCCTTCCACAGCACTCTTCGAAGCCGTATAGGCACTGGTACCAAAAGAAGGCTTGTGCGCCACCACACTACTGATGGAAATCACTCGGCCACTGTTCTTGGCCCTCATTTGAACCAAGGCCTGCTGGGTACAACGTACGGCACTCAAGAAATTAATATCCATCAAACGCAACATCTCCGTAGCCTCGAGCTTCCAAGATGCGGCGGCATGAGCAATACCGGCATTATTAATTAGCACATCACAACCGCCGTGTTCCTCCACCCAAGCAAAAAGCGCCTTAACCTCTTCATCAGAGGTCAAGTCGGCACCAAAGCACTGGGCTTCGATTCCCTCGCGCTCGCAATGCTCGCGCAACGAATCCACCGCTCTTGTGGTCAATAATAATCGGTAACCAAGCTTGGCTAGTTCCGGCAGCATGGACTTCGCCATACCTCCTCCTGCTCCAGTAAAGACTAAATTTTTCATGCGCCTTCCGGGGTATACATGGTCACCCCGTTTGTTCTATATTCTTCTAAAAGTACCGATTTAAACAGAGATGCATCCACCAACAAACTTGGGGCCTCTCCAATGTTAACGTGCTTCAACGCACCTTTGGCTTCCAATAACGGGATAAGTCCATCGCACTTGCGCTGGGCACTTACGGCCGGATTGTGCAATTTCGTCACCACATTCACCTTACGCCCTCCGACCAATTCCACAGGGAAGGTCCTGCTCTCCTGCAAATAAACGGAGAACGAAAAATCCTTCCAACCGATCGCATCTTCTACTGCATGCAAGCTCGTGCCGCTATTGATGAGCGTGGTCCCAATGTACAACAACTGCCCTCCAGAAGCGAGGTGTTTGGTCCATGGGCTTTGCGGCCCATAAGGAGTACCGTCGGTGTGATGACCTGTGGTATACCACTGTGCCTTTGGCCCTTTCACGGCTACGGGTTCGAGCGGATGCGCCGATCTTGCATCGGCTACTTCGCTGCGGAAATATTCAGTTATGGCCCCCATCTTACTCGGGGTTTCTGCTACGCTAAACGCAGTTTGTGGGTGCTCCGCTTGTAAGGTCACTACAGGACTAGAGGGCATCAACAAATGCGCCTCCGTTCCCACAAGCTCCAGCAAAGCCGCAACCACAGTGGCGGGACCACCTTCTACATATCCAATGGAGCTCATTGCGCTATGTACTAACAAATCTTTACCCGGCGCCACGCCGGCAGCCTTGAGGCTCTTCACCAGGGCTTCTTTGGTCCACACATCTCCCGCAGCTTTACGGGCTTCCAAGTCCTTGCGAACCTTGGCCTTTTTACGGTTTCTGTTCCATTTCAGCAGCGGCTGAGGAACCAGTGATCGAAGTATATCTTTAGCGCTCATGCTTTGCGTTCCATTCATTAAGTAAAGTATCCACCAGGTATTTGGTGGCCCAATTCGGCAATCCAAAACTCTCATACCTCCCCCACATAGGGAAAGAACCCGGCAAGGCTCCCGCCACGTCCATCGAAGCACGTGCCCCACTGGTCGCCACAACAGAAAGCAACGTATTCATCTTATCGCGTGCCTCCACAGCCCAAGGCGTTCCAATTTTATGCCATAAAATAGCGAGTTGCGCTCCTCCCGCAGGAATGAAGGCCTCCGAACCTTGCCACTTGGCGTCATAACGTCCATGTAAGATTCCATCCATAAGGAATCGCTTGGCAAGCACCTCAGCGCCACCCACGGCCGCATCTTCATAACGTTGTTCTCCTAACATTTGACTAGCATCGAAGAGGCCGTCTAGTGTGTAGGCGATGGTATGGATGATGGGGCGATCATTTTTGTGTAAGGTATTATCACAGTTCGCCAACCAATAGTGCTCGTTTTGTTGTGTCAATACCCAAGCCAAATGGCGGTGACTGTAGGCTTCCCATGTATCACGGCTTTCGGGAAATTCTGGTAACCAGTCCAAAATGGGTGCAACGACATAAGTACCGTAAACCCGAACGGCACCCATGAAATCATTGGTGGAAAACTGGCCTTGATCGTCTAATTGGTCCCAGATCCAATCAATGGCGCGTTTCGCAGCCTGCGCATAAGCGCGATCTCCTGTGGTGCGGTAGAGCGGCAATAGCCCACGCAAAATTTGTCCTGTATTAAAGACCACTGAAGGGCGCTGCTGATGAACATACCCGCCGGGCCAACCTCCATCTTCGTGTTGGATGCTCAGCAACCATTGACCCGCTTCCTGTGCAGCGGAACGAGCCTCACGGACCCAAGGAAAATTTGATTCAGTACTGTAGCGCAGCAGCGTATCAATAATATACCCTGTGGTCTCGGGATAGGCCGAGGTCCAACCGCTGTGGTGGTAATAGGTGCCCGATCCGCGATCTACCCCTCTGTTGATGCTGTGAATGAGCCACCGCGTGCCGTGGTGAATGGAACGTTCCTTATCCGCATCGCTATGGTGCTCTAGGTAGGATTTAAGGTACAAGCGCTTGTTCCATTCAGCGAATAAATACCGCCAATGATCGTACTTTCCCAAAAACGAATACCAACGTCGGGCATACGCTACTACTCCCATTATAACAATCCTTGATCTGAAAAGCTAAAGTAGCCACTACGCGCCACAATTAAGTGGTCCAAGAGATTGATATCTAAAGAATCTAACGCGGCACTCAACTTTCGCCTCACGCGTTTATCATTTTAACTGAGAACCAAGTACCCGCTGGGATGATTGTGGGTCACTATGATGGCATTAGCATTCCAATGCAAGGCACGTTTGAGGATGCAGCTCATTAGTTTGGCTGTTGACCAATGTCGGGTCGTCTCATAAAAAGATTGTTTTTCCATGGAGTTTAAATTTTGAAAAGGGGTTTCTAATAAATTAATTGGACCCAAAGAATTATCCTACTTTTAACTCGTGAAGATTGCTATTTTAGGATCAAGAGGAATTCCCAACCGCTATGGCGGCTTCGAAGAGATGGCTGCCCAAGTCGCTCCGCTTTGGGTGAAGGCAGGCCATGAGGTCGTCGTCTACACTACCAGCGACCATCCGGA
>DMCR01000187.1 GCA_003445735.1 Cryomorphaceae bacterium | reverse complement strand
CCATTCTAGGATGCGGAAACGCTTCTTTCCTTGGATGATAATCGTCGTATTGCCGTCTGGCATTTTGAAACTCTTGACGATTTGGGCCATAGTACCGATGGGATAAACCTCGCTCTGGCTTGGGTCTTCGGTTTCCATGTCCATCTGGGTCACCATACCGACAAATTTATCCTTGTCGCTGATGCTCTTAATCAGCCGCAAGCTTTTGTCGCGACCGGCAGTTATAGGCGCTACAACCCCGGGAAAGATGACAGTGTTACGCAAAGGCAGGATGGGGAGCAGTTCGGGTAATTGGTCATCCCCTATTTCCACTTCTTCATCCGAAGTCATCAATGGAATAAATTCCGTGTTTTCGTCAATAATATCGCTGAATGACAATCTGTCCATATCTCTATTTCAAAAGGTCGTTAGAGGCCTATTTCCGCGACATGCTGTCACGATTGGCCAAAAAAAGGCCGCTCCATGGGAGGGTCTTATATATGGTTCAAAGGCTGTGCCGAAATTATTGCTCGAAGAAGCCTAAGCTCATTCCGAACTTGAACGTTAAGCTTCCGTCCATGCTGTTGCGGTAATCTGTGTTGTCTGCCAACCACTCACTTTCATAGTTGAATCCTTCAATGTTCGAAGCACCGAAACCGTTGTAATAAATGCCCAAGTTGTAGAAGCTCTTCAACGAGCGGCGAATACGCCATCCCAAGCCCAAGGCGTAGGTGTAGGTATGCCCTGTACCTGGATACAAAGCAATTCCGTCAGGGTATTGTGCGTTGGTATTCAAATGCGGTTGGTAGGTCAACGCTCCTATGCCCACATGCACAAAAGGTGTGTGGTGGTTGCGAAGGTTGTATTTACCGAAGGGAATGAAGTGGATGTTAGTGAACAGTTTTACGTTCAATAAGTCTGTATCTACTTGGTAATCACGATCGGCGTTGCCGTGCAAGTTATCGTGGCTATATATACTTCCGTAGTTGACATCCGCTCCTACGCTCAAGATGCTACTAAAATTATACTTAAGCTGGGTCCCGAAGCCGAAACGCGCCTCCTGAGTAAAGGCGCTCAAGCTTCCGCCGTTCACATCACCCAAATAGTTCTGGGTCATCCCGTAGGCGCCTAATTCCAAAAATGCTGTGGCACGCTGTGCCTTTAATCCTGTCGACAATCCTAGCACAAAGACCGTTAAGGCTAAATATTTCGTGTACTTCATAATCAATCTTAATCCCTCAAAAATACCATTTTATTATCCTCGTTCGAATGTAATTCGTATCCAAGTTCATTAAACGCTTCCAAACCGGAAATGGTATGTACATTGGCCTCCAACATCCAGCGTGCAAAGGCCCCACGGGCTTGTTTACTGAATGCGGAAACAGATTTTAATTCGCCGTTTTTACGCTGCTTGAAAGCCACTTCAACCACTGGTTTTTCCACCACTTTCCAATCAATGGCCTTGCTGTACTCCCCGCTGCAAGCATCCACCACAAAATCCGCATTGCCCTCGTTGATCCATTTCGTCAACACTGGCTTCCACAGACCGTTTAAATTTTTGGCTTTACCTACGGCCAATTTCGACAACATCTCCAACCTATAGGGCACCACTACCGTATCTGGGTGCACGGCACCGTACAAGGCGCTTAAGACTACCAAGCGCTCTTTCGCGCGCGCCAGCGCGCCATCACTCAAGGTCTCACTATCTAGATACTTGAAGGCCTCGCCGGAGTAGGCATGAATGCCCGCTACCCCGGGGTTTGGGCGAAGGTAATGTAATGGCTCTTTTGACCACATCGCATGGACCTCAGGCCATAATTTATCGCTGACTTTAAACAGGGTTTGCCTCAATTTTTCGGATAATTTCTGAACCGCTACAACAACCATTTCCGTTTCCTGAGGAAAAGACAAGGGTTGTGGAGTTGAATACGGAAAGGGTGCGTCGGTCCGCATGCCTTTAGAAGGTGAAAGGAGAATCAAGGGTTTGTTCATAGGATAAAAATACATCATACCCTACCTTTAAGACCTAAGGCACGGCTTTTGTTTTAATGTAGTTGGTAAAGAATTTGTATGAAAAAATTGGTCCCACTATTTGCTATAGCACTTCTCCTCGGCGGTTGTCGCGGGGCGCAATACTATTATAAGACAGGAAATAAATATGTCAAGTCGCACATGCTCAAGGAAAGCGTCACTGCCTACAAGCAGGCCATTGATCGTAAACCGGGCCGGGTGAAGTACCGCATGGCTATGGATCAACAGGGTAACGCCCTTCTCGAGGAGCTCTACACCAGCTATCGCTTCGCCGATGGTAATGACAGTCTGTCCATTTACAAATTTCTGGAGGCTGAAAAATGGCGATATTACCTGAAGCCTTATATGAATACGAGTCGGTACGAGGGGTTCTATGACAGGGATTATGCAGACCAATTGGACCGATTCCTCTCTCAAAAATATACTCGCGCAGAAAAATGGATACGCACACGTGAATTCGATCGCGCCCAAACCAACCTAGAAGAAATCAAATCGCTCGATCCTGATTACAAGGAGGTGCAGAGCTTACTGGAATTTAGCCAAGTAGAACCTATTTATGTTCAGGCCTTGGACTTATTTGAGGGTAACAAATTCCGAGAAGTACACGACCTGCTTCAACCAATATTGAAGAAATATCCAAATCAGGAAGTGCTCAGAAAACTTGAAGAGCAGGCCATCGAACGCGGAAAATATCGTCTGGGCATCATCTCGGATCCCAACATTGACGGAAGTGAAGCGACTATGACCACCGCCTTGCAAAGTGCGGTCATTTCCTTGATTCAGAAAAACAACGACCCGTTTCTTGAATTACTGGACCGCACCAACTTTGAGATGTTGCAACAAGAGCAGGAAGCCATCATCAACGGAACAACGAACGAGGCCGCCATTACCCAAGAGCTCTTGGCCGCAGATGCCTACCTGAAGGTAGTTATCACACATGTTGATGAGAATGAGGGCAAGCTGAACAAGAATACCCGCAGAGGATGGGAGCGCTACTACGTGACCACTAAAAATAACGAAGGCGAAGAGGTTAAAAAAGCCATGTATAAGAAGGTGACCTATAGAGAATTTACAAAACAAAACGAGGCGAGCTACGATATGCAATTAGCCATGGTTGAACGTTCCACCTCAAGAATCTTGTGGTCGGAAAGTTTCCATCACAAGGACAAAGATGAGATTCATTACGTTGAATTTTCAGGTACGGGTGATCTATTTTCAGGAAATTGGCGCTACCAGAACAATGAACATCCCAGCGACCATCGAAGAAATGATAGTAGGAGCATGAACAGATTAGTCAAAGCCAACAAACGCATTCAAAGCACCTCCTCAATGCGGAAGGATGCCATAAGTGCCTTGGCTCAGAAGGCTGCTGCCCATGTCAATCAACAGAAACTGACCAAAGAATGAGAAAACTCCTCTTGCTCTTGAGCGCTTTGATATTGGCCAGTTGTGGTGCAAGAAAAAACTCTCCACCCAGCTGGATTAGTGGAAAACCTATTGATGCTTCAGGTACATTTGTCTATGGAGTGGGGAGCAGCTATATCAATCCAAATACTACCTTCCAACAAGCAGCCCGTTCCAATGCCTTGGCCGATTTAGCACAGGAGGTGCAAAGCGAGATTTACGACGAAACCAAGCTCCTGCAAAAAGAAGATGCCGAGGGATTCAATAGTGCTTTTGAATCCAATACCACCTCAACTTCTGCACTGCGGCTACAAGATTACGAACTCGTCGAAAGTTATGCGGACGAGGTTCGCTTTTATACCCTATACCGTTTGGACCTTCAAGCCTTTTTAAAAAAGAAAGCGTTGCAAGATGCCGAGGCTATGCAATGGATTAATGGGAAATTCCTGGAGGCTAAGGACATGCAATTATCCGCACCCGTGCGCTTAAGCGCTCTAGTAGATGCCTTAGATAAAGCCTATGATTATCAGCTTTTCGGAGATATCAAGTTCAAGACCAAACTCAACGCCAGCGCCACGGAAGGTCTGCGAAATTTAGAACAATCCATGGCAGTTGCCCTGCTTATACCGGAGGAATTAGCCTACCTAGGATTGCCGGCAACCTTTAATGCGAAATGGCAGTATGTGGAACGCAATCAAATTCCTTTGACAATACAATCAAGCTCCGGTCAGTTTATCTTAAAAGAACAACAAATACAATGCCTTCATACGGGCCATGACCCTGTGGTTCAACTCTCTATCAATTGGGATTGGGATAATATTCAAAGTAGTCATCTCGCCACAAAGAACTGGCTTAAGAACAAGAGCCAATGGAATCTAGGCGCGGTGATTAATTTCCAAAAACCCAGTCTTCAACTGGATTGTCCGGACGAATTAAGAGAGGATTTGACCCAGAGTTTATCCCAATTTTTCGCGGTACAAACGGAGGAAGGTGCTAAACTGGGATTGGAATCTAGAATTGATCTATTCACAGAAACCTCTAACCGAGGCACCCACAAAGTAATTATTGACGGAACCTTTATTTTAACAGCCATTGAGGAATATATGGATGTACTTTGGAAAAGCTCCAATACCATTGAAGGTACCGCAATATCAAGTTCTAAAGAACGTGCCATGCAAAGCGCTAAGAACGCGTTTTTAGAAGATTTCAACTATTTCGTCCTGCCACAACTCCAAAGAAGTTTGGACTACTAACACATTTACTATGCATGCATAGTAATATTTTCTATCTTAGAGCCTCGTAAGTCATTTTCATGAGGCCGGAAGAAACCTTTGATTTTCGCATTCGCAGATGTTGGATCGCCATGTCCAAGATGTACAACGAACTCGTTAGTGCCAGTGGCATTACCGTATCTGTCGGCTTTGCCTTACTGAATATCGATGTGAAAGACGGCACCCCTTCCACGGCACTTGGACCGAAAATGGGCATGGAAAGTACCTCGTTGAGCCGCTTACTCAAAAGCATGGAAAGTGCTGGACTCATTTTTAAAGAAGCTCATCCCGAAGATAAACGCAGTGTATTGCTGAAGCTTACCCCGCTAGGTCTCGAAAAACGCGATGCGAGTCGTGATGCTGTATTTAAGTTCAACGCCGCTATTACGAATTCCCTGGGCGATACACAATCCCGATCCTTCTTTCACGCGATGGATGTTATTGAACAAAATATTGAACTGTTGAGATCACCAATTCAAATCTCCTAGTTCATTTTGGTGCCTCTTAGCTTAAATACTCAGGCTTCCCCAAGAGCCTATTGCAGAGTGAACAAATCGCCGTTATTCATTTTAACGGCGATTTTTTTTATTTTTAGGTAACGTACATCAAACCGCCATAACGATGACTGATAATAAGCATTGTCCTAAATGCGATTCCAAAAACTTTGTAAAAAGTGGAATAATTAAAGAGCGACAGCGATTTAAATGCAAATCTTGTAATTATTATTTCACTGTTCAAAAGCTCGGAAAACGTATTGAAGGAGAATATGTAATTAAAGCGCTTCAACTCTACCTTGAAGGGATAAGTTTCAGAGAGATAGAACGAATTTTAAACGTTTCACACGTGAGCGTGATGAACTGGGTAAAAACCTACAACATCAAAAGACCAAAGACCATAGTCAATATCCAACCTGAAGTTCAAATCTTGAAACACAAGGAAGTACTTGCTCTTTTAGATGATGAAAGCAACATTGACGATGGGGGGTTATTGGTAACTCCCATGGACAGTAAGTATTTGGTATTGACCTGGAAAAAACGCTACGGTAAGAAGAATACCAAACTCTAAATGAACCACTACTTCATAGATAGCTTCGAGAAATACGAAGAAGCTTATAAAGCCTCAGTAGAAAATCCCGAAGCCTTCTGGGAGAATATTGCAACCGCATTCACTTGGCAAAAGCCGTGGAATAAAACACTGGAATGGGAATTCAATACTCCCGATGTAAAGTGGTTCCAGGGCGGTGTTTTAAATATCACTGAAAACTGTTTGGACCGTCATCTCGAAAAGATAGGAGGTGATGTTGCTTTGATTTGGGAACCGAATGACCCAAAGGAGCAAGAGGTGCGTATGACCTACAAAGAATTACACTCAGAGGTCTGCCGCTTCGCGAATGTCCTTAAAGCCAATGGTGTAAAAAAAGGCGACCGCGTGGCGGTATATATGCCTATGGTACCTGAGTTAACTATAGGGGTGTTGGCGTGCGCCAGGATTGGTGCCGTACACTCTGTAGTATTTGCTGGGTTCTCGTCAAACGCACTTGCCGATCGCATCAACGACAGCCAGTGTGTGTGCGTATTGACCTCGGACGGTATGTACCGTGGCGCCAAGGCATTGCCGGTAAAAACTACCGTAGACGAAGCTTTGAAAAACTGTACTTCTGTTGAAAGTGTAATCGTGGTTAAACGCGATGGACGTGATGTAGAAATGGTAGAAGGCCGTGACCACTGGTATGCAAAGGCAGCGGCTGAAGTTAGCGCAGATTGTGCACCAGAGCCTATGGACGCTGAAGATATGCTCTTCATCCTCTACACTTCTGGATCAACAGGCAAGCCTAAGGGTGTCGTTCACACTTGTGGTGGCTACATGGTCTATGCAGCCTACAGCTTCCAAAATGTATTCCAATACGAGCGCGGCGACGTGTATTGGTGTACTGCCGATGTGGGTTGGATTACAGGCCACAGCTACATTATCTACGGACCATTATTGAACGGTGCCACTACAATTATGTTCGAAGGTGTGCCTACCTACCCTGATGCGGGTCGTTTTTGGGATGTTTGTGATAAGTATAAAGTAAACCAATTCTACACTGCCCCAACGGCGATTCGCGCCCTCATGGCGATGGGTGACGAGTTCGTTGAGCATGCAGATTTGAGCGCTCTGAAGGTCATCGGATCTGTGGGTGAGCCAATCAATGCAGAGGCATGGCACTGGTACTATCAGAAAGTCGGACACGGAAATTGTCCTATCGTGGATACCTGGTGGCAAACTGAGACAGGAGGTATCATGATCTCTGGTTTAGGTGCACACAGCCCACAACGCCCGACCTATGCAGGTCGTCCACTCCCTGGTATTCAACCGGTTCTTTTAGACAGCGACGGCAATGAAATCACCGGTGATGGCGTAGAGGGATATTTGTGCGTAAAACACCCTTGGCCGGCGATGTTGCGCACTACATACGGCGATCATGAGCGTTGTAGAAACGTATATTTCAGTAATTACGAGGGCCATTACTTCACAGGTGACGGCGCACGTCGTGAGGACGGTATGTTCCGCATCATTGGTCGTGTGGATGATGTCATCAACGTCAGCGGACATAGATTCGGTACTGCGGAAATTGAGAATGCCATCAATGCCTCTTCAGTAGTCACCGAAAGTGCTGTAGTGGGTTACCCGCACGATATCAAAGGTCAAGGCATTTATGCTTATGTGATCCTCGAAGAAGGCGATTACAACAAACAAGCTGTGATAAGTGCAGTCTTGAGTACGGTTGTGAAAGAAATTGGTCCAATTGCAAAACCAGATGTCATACAGATTGTACCTGGCTTACCAAAAACACGATCGGGAAAAATCATGCGGAGAATACTTCGAAAAGTCGCTGAAGGCGATACGAGCAATCTTGGCGACACTTCGACATTACTTGACCCAAGTATTGTCGAAACGATCATAGCCGATGCTCAACCTGATTCCTGATTGTTACCTTCGCTTTATGATTATATACCGCACAGCTACCGCTCAAGATATGAACCAAGTCCATGGACTCATCGTAGAACTTTCCGTATATGAACGTGAGCCAGATGCTGTCACCATTACACCAGAAGATCTCATTCAACATGGTTTTATCGATGGAAAGTTCGAATGCTTTGTGGCAGAAGATTCTGAGACCAGTAGTCTCGTAGGTATGGCACTCTTCTACCCGCGTTACAGCACTTGGAAAGGTCCGACCCTCCATCTCGAGGATTTATACATCAAACCAGAAATGCGTGGCCGAAACATTGGCGATGAGCTGTTCAAGCGAGTTGCTAAAGTAGCCGCTAAACGTGGCGTAGGCCGTATGGAGTGGAGCGTATTGGAATGGAACGAGCCCGCCTTGAACTTTTATAAAAAACACGAAGCAAACCTAGATCCCGAATGGCACCTAGGCACCTTAACCCGCAAAGATTTAGAACGATACCTATGAGTACACCCCTCATATTCAAGTTTGGAGGTGCATCTGTTAAAGATGCTCAAAGTGTGCGCAACGTAGTGGCTATTATTGAGCGCTATCCGGACCGTCCCATGGTGGTGGTGGTCAGCGCGATGGGTAAAATGACTAATGCTTTCGAAAGTATCGTTAGCTGTTGGGCGCAGGGCGACCTTCCTGGCGCTACTAAGGCGCTTCAAAGCATCCAAGATTTTCACCAGGGCATCATCAAAGAATTGTTCGAACAAATACCGACCGATTTGCAGGTAGATTTGAGCCAATGGTATGAGAATTTGGGCCAATTAGTCCAACCATCCGACCGCTCCTACGGCGAACAGTACGACAACATCGTACATCACGGTGAACTCATCTCTACCCGCATCGTCCAAGCCTTCGTAAATACGCGCATACCTGCCCTTTGGCTGGATACCCGAACCCTCATTAAAACAGACGATCAGTTCCGTCGCGCAACCGTACAATGGGGCCCCACTCAAAAGTCCATCTCCGCAGCGGTCCAAGAATCAAAGGTGTATTTTGTGCAAGGTTTTATTGGTAGTGATCCCGCGGGCCGCCCGACCACCTTGGGTAGAGAAGGATCAGATTATACTGGGGCCGTATTCGCTTACTG
>DMCR01000082.1:20072-20214 GCA_003445735.1 Cryomorphaceae bacterium | reverse complement strand
ATCGAACTGCTCTTGAATAATGGGGCGCATTTTCTTCGCCTTCTCATAGGTCGTTACACCATCAATTAGAGAGGAGGTTAGATTAATTACTTTTTCTGCCTCGCGTTGAACTCGACGCAAATTACCGCTACTTTGGGCGATA
>DMCR01000082.1:11748-19739 GCA_003445735.1 Cryomorphaceae bacterium | reverse complement strand
TAGTAGAGCTCATGAGTAGGGCTAGATATAATGGTAATGCTCTCATAGTTGGGTCCAATTATGACTTTAATTTATGGATCTTTTTCGTCCCTTCGTACATATCAAAACGAAGCAATTTACATTCCAGTTCACCGTTGAACAGATTCCATTTTCTCGACGGACGTAAACCTATACTTTTAATCGCCTCCAGATCCGAGGTGATCCAATACACCTCCCATCCAGCATACTTGGCCTTTAACGTATCCCCGATCTCACGGTACATTCGGTGGGTTTGGGCCTGAATACGAACATTATAGGGCGGGTTAATCAACAGTAGTCCTTTATCTGCCGGCGGCTCCGCTTCGAAGAAATCTGCTTGACGTATGCGAATGGCATCATCAAACATGGCGCGCTCAATATTCTCTGCCGCCGCTTCCAAGGCATAAGCATCCATATCGCGACCCATGATTTTGCCTTCATATTCTTTCACTCTAGACAATAAGCCTTCTCGAATCTTCTCGTATATCTGCTCATCGAAGCCGTTCCAATGGTGGAAGGCAAATTTCTCACGGTAGATGTTTGGAGGTAATTGGTGCGCGATGAGGGCGGCTTCAACCAAAAAGGTACCTGAACCACACATAGGATCTAACACCGGCATTCCACCGTTCCAATTGCTGTGCAGAATGATACCTGCTGCCAACACCTCATTTAATGGTGCATAACCGGCCTTCAAACGATAGCCACGTTTGTGCAAGGAATCACCAGAGGCGTCCAAATACACGCGAATGGTACGCTTATATATGTGAATATGAATGGGCACATCCGGTGTTCCACGCTCCACCGAGGGACGTTCTCCCTTCGCTACACGGAAACGATCCACTACCGCATCCTTTGCCTTCAGTCCCGCGAAACTACTATGGTTCAAAATATCATTCTTACCGACCACATCAAGGGCAAAACTCTTGTCCAGACTGAAGTAATCTTCCCAAGGATGTTCGAAGATCTTGGTATAATAATGTTCCACGTCGCGCATTTCGAACTCCAACATTGGGACCAACACACGCAAACCCGTGCGCAAGGCAATATTGATTTTATATACAAATCCAATATCTCCCACCACGGAGACCGCACGATTTAATATTTTGATTTCTCGGCCCCCTAAGGACAATAATTCCTTAGCTAGAATGTCTTCCAGACCGTAAAGCGTCTTTACGATTAATCGATAGTCGTTGTTTTGTAGCACCCTTCTGCGTTTTAGACTACAAATGTACGCTAACTTTGACCGCATGCAGGATTGGTGGAATTTAATTGCATTGACCGTCGGCGGATTTTTCGCGGGACTCATAAACGTAGTTGCTGGCAATGGTTCAGCCATTACACTGCCGTTATTAATGTGGGTCGGACT
Organism: Cryomorphaceae bacterium; assembly: GCA_003445735.1. Taxonomy (GTDB): domain Bacteria; phylum Bacteroidota; class Bacteroidia; order Flavobacteriales; family Schleiferiaceae; genus UBA10364. The sequence continues at coordinate 18,355 of DMCR01000082.1, read as the reverse complement.
TGATCCTAATGCTGCCAATGCCACGAACCGCGTAGGTGCTATTTTCCAAACTAGTAGCGCCATCTCATCTTTACCCAAGACACAGCGCGTCAAATACATGATTAAGGAGAGCTATTTCATTGCTCCTCCAATCATCATCGGAGCTATTATTGGGGCAAATCTTGCCGTGGATATTCCGGAGGACGCCATGCGCATCAGCATAGGCTGTATCATGATCATCCTACTTATTACCATGCTGACCAACCCAAAGAAATGGCTCATTTCTACCGATGGTTCAAGGGAAAAACGTACCCTTGGTATTTGGCTCAGCTTCTTTGCTTTGGGGATTTATGGAGGATTTATACAGATGGGGTTCGGTATTTTCTTCTTGTCCATCGCCGTGCTGTTGGCCAAATACGCCCTGAAAGACGGCAACATCATGAAGCTATTCATTGCCTTTTTGATGACCATCCCCTCCTTTATCATTTTTGCCATAAGCGGAAGCATAGAATGGACCTACGGACTCTCGTTGGCCTTAGGTACCTCAATTGGTGCTAGGTTTGGAGCCAAGAAGGTAATTCAACACCCGAGAGCTAATGCCATTACCAGGTACGTGCTGATCGCCGTAATAATTGTTGCGATCGTAAAGATGTTCCAGCCGTATCTTAGTGTAATGAAGATATAAACCGTCTATGACCCCCTGGTACGCCACTTGGTTTAACACACCCTATTATCACGACCTCTACAGTCACCGTGACTATTACGAGGCGCGCTTGTTAATCCTAACGTTGTGCAAAGCTTTGAATGTTGAGCCCGGACAGCGTGCATTGGATATTGCCTGCGGCCGTGGAAGACATGCCTTGGTTTTGGCTGAATCTGGTCTACACACCGTAGGAATTGATCTCAGCCCCGAAAATATCGCCATAGCATCTAAAATGGCTCACGACCAACTTAGTTTTCAGGTTGGCAATATGCTAGAGCAGCTAGAAGTTCAAGGAGCCCACTGGGTATTCAATCTATTTACGAGTTTTGGATATTTCGAAGATGATGCGATGCATCAGCAGGCTATTGAAAATATGGCTAATGCCTTATTGCCTGGTGGAAAATTAGTCTTGGATTACATGAATGCACAAAAGATTGCAGCAAAATTGGTTCCTAAGGACCAAATAAAAACTAATCTCGCGACCTACGAAATCTCACGCCGCGTGGAAGACCAAACTATAGTTAAAACCATCAAGCTGAGTGAAGACGGCTGCTCTATTTTCAACTACGAAGAACGCGTTCGCGCCTTTTCAAAAGCCGAGCTTTGTGAATTTATGGAAAAGGCAGGGTTAAATGTAAAAAGTGTACACGGCGATTATGAATTGGGCGCATTTGACCCTGAATACAGCGATAGATTAATTATCATTGCTGAAAAATTACCAACTCCATGATTTGGACAGCACTCATCATCAGTGTAGGCTTAGGAGCCGGCGCTGCGTGGATCATACCAATAGATTCTAGGACGTTTAAATACCTCTTGGCCTTTTCAGGTGCTTTCCTGTTCGGTACGCTACTGACGCACATGATTCCAGAAGTCTTTCACGACGGCGCCGTAAAAATGGGCTGGTGGATCATGTTGGGTTTTGGGGTCCAATTAATGCTTGACTACCTAAGCGAAGGATTAGAGCACGGTCACTTCCACTCCCATGGAAATACTGTACCGTGGCTGGCCATGGTAGGTCTCCTACTCCACGCCTTTATCGAAGGTATGCCGCTAAATCATAATGGTGTCAACGGACACGACCACAGCCAAGGCACCTTCCTTTGGGCCATCGCCCTGCACAAACTTCCTATTGCCTTGCTCGTCACCGGCGCGCTCCGCAAAGCCCAGGTGCCCCTACAAACCATCGGCCTTATAGTAGTCTTTTTCGCCTTAGCTACGCCACTTGGGTCCACACTAGGCAATGTCACTGCAATCGTACAATATGCGCCAGAAATGCTGGCGGTCGCCATCGGATTATTGCTACACGTGAGTACAACGATCTTATTCGAAAGCTCGCAAAATCACCAATTCAATTTGATCAAACTTATCTTCGTCGTCGCCGGTATGGCCTTGGCTGCTTGGATGAGCACAAGCCTAAACCTCTAGAGAAATTTTGTATTAGGTTCTTGGCTCATAAAGCAATAATTTGGGACCACGGAATTCTTATAAAAGCAAATACACATGGCTGTTTTAGTTGGTAAAAAAGCGCCGGATTTCACTGCTCATGCAGTGGTCAATGGCAACGAGATTGTTAAAGAGTTTTCACTATCAAATTACGCAGGTCAATACGTGCTGTTGTTCTTCTACCCTAAAGATTTTTCTGGGATATGTCCTTACGAATTGCACGCCTTCCAAGCGCGCAAAGAGGAGTTTGAGGCGAAAGGGGTACAAATAATCGCAGTATCCACGGATTCTGAGATGAGTCATTTGAATTTCCTCCAAAAAGAAAAAGTTGATGGCGGTATCAAGGGCATTACCTACCCGGTAGTGGCAGACACCAATAAAACCATTGCTCACAATTACGACGTACTCAACGGCGAATGGACCTATGACGAAGAGGGTAACCTCAGTGCCTCGGGAGAAATGATCGCATATCGTGGACTATTCTTAATCAATAAAGAAGGTGTTGTAATGCATCAAGTGGTTAATTTCTTTACCCTAGTTCGTTCGGTGAGCGAGGCATTGCGCATGGTGGAAACCCTACAAACATTCGAGGATAAAGGAGAAATCTGCTTCTTGGATTAAAAGAAATTGTCGTTTGCTATATTTTTTTTGCATCTGGTGTGAACCTACCCCCAACTTTTCGGTTATCAAATAATGGAACATTCTGCGAAAGCAGATTTTCATGGCGGTTTAGGTAGAAAGGGGGCTTGGCGGCCCCCTTTCGTTTTTTATGTATACCTTATGATTGCTGGCCTTCGACCTTGCCTTTGTACTCTTTGTGGTACAGGTCTCGAATCAAACCATCCGACACCCCGATCTTCGGAACATAAACCTTTCCGACACCAGCCCACTGCATGACCTTCATGTATATCGGGAGAGCGTATACGATAATATCAGCACGGTCAAAATTTAGGCCTAATTGGGTTACGCGCTCCTCCACATCCAATGCACTGATCATATTAAATTGGTCCTTGATATAACTCAGTCCCAATGCTTTATTGAGCGAGCGTAAACTGAGCTTGTGGAGCTTATTAATGTTTCCGCCCGCACCAATGGCCGCCTTGTTATGGAAATTGCGCATATAATGTTCGCTCCACTTCTTCATACGTAGCCATTCTTCCTCTGTGTCAAGGCCGTTCATAATTCGAACCCCACCTATTTTAAAACTTTCACTCGCAATGACGTCCTGATCGTACAAAATGGATAGCTCAGTTGAACCTCCACCCACGTCGATGTAAATAAAGTATTCCTCAGGTGCTTGAATAATATCGTACAATTTGCTGTTGAATACGAGTCTGGCTTCTTCCGCCCCATCGATGATCTGGATATCAATGCCGGTGGATTCACGTATTTTTTTGACCAATTCCGATCCGTTCGCCGCCTCTCGCATCGCAGAGGTCGCAACTGCCCGGAAATCTTGCACTCCATGTACTTTCAACAAGTGTTTATACGCTTGCATACCTTCCGCAAATCGTGCTGCTGTTCCCTCGCTCACAGCTCCATTAAGAAAAACTTCCTGACCCAGTCGAATAGGCAAACGAATCATACTGACCTTGCGATAATAGGTATAGCCGTCTTTGTGAACTACGTTGCTTATCAGACAGCGAACTGAGTTAGAGCCAATATCAATGGCGCCAAGTTTCGTTACATTCATGAGCTTATCCTTTCAGCTGTTGTTTTTTCACGTAATCATGAAGGGCCAATTGCGCTCTAATCTTCGGCCCCGGCAACATTCGGTGCACATTAGATTGATTTGCATCTAAAATTCGGGCTTTTGTGTTGTCCTTCCAGAGGATTTCAAAGTGATCTCGTAACTGGCGCTGAATCTTGGAATCGTAAATTGGTGCGGTCACCTCCACCCTCCTATTAAGGTTCCGTGTCATCCAATCCGCCGAGGAAATAAAATACTCCGGTAGACCATTATTATGGAAACAGAATGCGCGCGTATGTTCCAAGAATCTATCAACAATGCTAATGGCTTCAATATTCACTGAAAGCTCGGGATCGTCTAATTTCAAGCAGTTGATGCCCCTCACGATCATTCTAATCTTCACGCCTGCCTGACTCGCTTCGTAAATTTTCTCAATCATACCGTGGTCACTGATACTATTGATCTTCACCCAGAACTTGGCCTCCAATCCAGCTTTTGCAAACTCAATTTCTCGGTCAATGAGCGCATAGAACCCTTCGCGATTCGAGTTCGGACTCACTAACAAATGCTTGTATTTCTGGTGCATATATGGCGATTCGATAAACTGGAATACCCTACGAACTTCACGCGCTATGCGCTTATCAGATGTTAACAAGTGGTAATCGGTGTACATCTTCGCCGTGCCTTCATGGTAATTACCCGTACCAACGACACAGTAATCTTTTAGCTTTTCGGCCCCCTCATCGCGTCGTATCAATGTCAACTTCGAGTGTACCTTCAATCCAGGTACCCCGCTAACCACCTTAATTCCTTCCGAGCGCAGCTGGTTGGTCCATTTGATGTTATTCGCTTCATCGAACCTAGCTTGTAACTCAATAAATACAGTTACGTCCTTCCCGTTCTTGGCAGCATTGACCAGCGCTGAGATAATTCGGCTTTCATCGGCCAATCGGTACAAGGTCACCTTTATCGCCCGAACCTTCGGATCGATAGCAGCCTCGCGCAATAATCGGATCACATTACTAAAATCATGGTAAGGCGTAAAAAGCATCACATCTTGACGCTTCATCACATCGATGATGCTTCGATTCAAATCAAGCGCTGGATGCTGAATTTGCGAAAGCTTTTCATGCTCCATCGAAGGGTCTCCCACATTAGGAAAGCTCATCAAATCTTTCTTGTTGTGGTAACGACCACCTGCAATCAAACTATCAAGTTCCGTAATGCCGAGCCCTTTTACCAGTAGTTGCAGGGTTTGGTCGCCTATTTCTCTGTCGTATACAAATCGAACGGGATCTCCTTCGCGGCGGTGTGCCAATCCTACTTGGACCTTTTCCAAGAATGACTTGCTGACATCATCGTCCAGCGAAATCTCAGCATCGCGAGTGATCTTCACGGTATGCGCCTCGATTTTATCGTAATTGAAAATGTGAAAGATGCTGTCCAAATTTAGACGCAGAACATCATCCATATACATGACAAACTGCTTACCGTATCGCGGAAGCGTTACAAATCGTCCCGCAGTTACTGTGGGCACCTCTATGATAGAAAACTGCTCGTCCTTTCCTTGAAGGATGCGAACCGCCAAGAAAATGCTTTTATCGCGCAAGTAAGGGAATTCTGGTGCTTGGCTCAACATCAACTTTGTCAATGCCGGGCTGATTTTTTCACGAAAGAATTGGCGGATGTAGCGCTTCTGCTTCGCAGTCAACTGTATTTCATCAACCACCTCTATATCATGGGTGCGAAGCTCTTGTTCTAGCTCGTTATAAATTTCCTGGCTCCTCTGCTGCTGATAGGTGACCATCTCAGAAAGCTTTTTCAGAAGCTTTGAAGGTTTGTAACCCTCTAGGTCTTCATTAAACCCTTGATTCTCCGCTAGAGTAAACCGACGAATAGAAGAATATCGAACTCGGAAAAACTCGTCCATGTTGTTTGAGTGAATTCCTAAGAAGCGGATGCGCTCAATAAGCGGCACCGTTGGGTCTTCTGCCTCTTGTAGCACGCGTTCATTGAACTGCAACCAACTTATCTCTCTATTGAAATATCTGCGAGCTGCTTCCATTATTTAAATCTTTTCGGGTATTCGAATAACATACATTTTCCTTCTGCTGGTAGCGCTAACCATCGATTAGATTGGTATCCTATACCAACTACACCGGTGGTTGGTACATTTTTAATACCTGCATTCGTAATTTTATTAACGTATTCCGTTATACCCGGATTATGGGCAAATAAAAACAAAAAGTCTACCTCATCATCAGTCTGTCGGACCTCATCTTGAATTTGCTTCCAATCACAATGGTACAAGGCGTCGACAACTCTTATTTCTCCTGCTGGTATACCAAAGTTTTGAGCAAAAATGAAGGCTGTATGGAGTGCTCTCTTTGCAGACGAAGAGCTCAACTGTATGTTCATAGGCTGGTTTATTGTTTCACCGAGATACCTTGAAATCAGATGTGCGTCTCGGATACCCCGACCTTTCAAGGGCCTATCTTTGTCTGCAATATCTTCGATAGCCCAAGAACTCTTGGCATGTCGAACAAGGTAGAGTGTTTTCATTTATGTAAATAACGTTATTTCAGTAGTTTAAAATAACCTATAATCACACTTTTATACTAATTTAACACTCAATTCGGACGGAATTAATCTTTAGACTGGGCTTTAGCTTCGTTCCACAGAAGTTCCATCTCTGGTAATATCATCTCGTTCAACGACTTACCTTGTTCCTGAGCCTTTTTCTCCATATAAGTAAAACGGTAGATGAATTTTTTATTGGTCCGCTCAAG